>JBILYM010000094.1:0-7709 GCA_044377725.1 Phycisphaerales bacterium | reverse complement strand
GATATTCCGGAGTAGCCCCAGGGACGCGGTAAGCGTCTGGATCCAAGATGGCGATCCGTTGGTGCACCATGGTGAAGGCAATGCCGATCAGCAAGTAACTCGCTGCGCCAAGGAAGATCCGCGAGTCACCGTGCGTTTTGCGGCTGAGTGCCGCACGGGCGATGGCCACCGCGGTCACCACATTGGAAAATGCCACCAAAAACCCCGGTATCACATGATCGTGCACGGTGACGTCGCGGCCACCAATGATCAATATCGCAATCGCAACCACACTGGGCACGGCCACTACGGCGGCCCACCACCGTCCACCGGTTACAAAGACGGCCGCAACGGCGGCAATGGTGACAAAGATCGTTGTCGAAATTGGCGGGAAGGGGCGATCCTTGATGGTCATTGGCGCAGTGCATAGGCCGAAGATGAGGAACAGCAGGATCGTCTGCGCGAGTTTGATTCTGGGTAAACGCGTCATCTGCGCAGGAGACTACCGTTAACCCGCCGCACTTTCGCGCGCCGCGCCCGCTCCCGCCCCGTACCCATCCCCCCAAAAACATTGCCGGAGTCCACGCTTCTCAGCTTGGACTCCGGCACGGATCGATTGGTTACACGAATCTTTCGATCAACCTCGCCGGCGGCGACGGGCTACTAAACCTGCGACGGCTAGTAGCGAGACGGCACCAGGCGCCGGTACGGGTGCAAATCCGATATCCATATTGTCCATTCCTAGGAAGTTCGCGGTCGCTCCTGGCCCGATTGGCGTAATGGTGATCCGCGTGATCGCGGCATCGTCTGACCAGAACCCTGCAAACGTGTCTGAGCCAGTCACGGTGCGTACCAACTGTGTGCCATCGGAGAGTGCCAAAGTCACGTAACCACCCACCGACTGGCCGGACCCATTCTTAAAGAAGAAATCCCCGCCGACTCCAAAGACTTGACCCGATGAAAATTCGACACTGATCCCACGCCCTGCCTGCAAAGTGTTGAGCGCGTTTCCGTAGGAATCAAGTCCGCCGTTCGCGCTGGCTGTCCACGCTGCTTCGAGGCCAATTTTCCCCGTCAAGCTGTTCGCTGTGACGCCAGGAATGACCGTGGAGAAGTCTTCACGGATCACCGCCTTGTCATTGTGCATGGTCGCCCAGATGGCGAACGTCATTCGCGAATCGCAGACTGTCATAGAAGCAAAGGCGGGCGACGCGACAACCGATGTAGCAACAGCGCTAATGAACAACTTGGTTCCAAACATCTGGGAATCCTTGACAAGGGGTTTGAATTGATGGACTGCCTCAGACGGGGAACGGCAACCATCGGGGAGTAACAGCGGGAGTATGTCGCCACTCCCGTGATGCGCAAGCAACTGGCGACGCAATATGTACTTATGCCTGAGGATTGGGTGTCATAACCGCAACAGGACTGGTGCAACGATCGACGCACGCGGCTCGCCCCACACGCCGTTCAGTTGCACGGACCCCAGTCACCAAGCAAGATCCCCAGGTCGGCACCGGTCACCAATCCATCCAGGTCAAGGTCGCTGCGACTGATCGCCTGCGCCCAATCGCCAAGCAATATCCCCAGATCGGCGCCCGCAACAAATCCATCGAGATTGATGTCGCTGCGGCATGTTGGAGGCGGGGGCGTTCCGCCAGCAATCTCAATGACTGCCAAATGCAGGTAGGTTCCGCCGGAATCCGGCATGTCGTTCCACGTGCCTTGGGTGCCGAGCATTTCCGCGACATCTTCGCCAGAACCTGCATTGTTGGGCTCGCCAGCGTTCCAGTTGCTGTAATTCGCGGGCGTTCCGTCCGGCCACGCAAAGGTGCCTTCACTGGCAATGTCGTTGAAGCCAATCCACAAGCGTTGTGAAGTGCCTCCATAACTGCCGAAGTTCTGTTGGATAAAGTCATTCTCCGCTTGGTCCGCAATGGATGCCAAGTGCCCGCCAAACATCTGCGCGGTTGCCTCCGCCGCCGCCCACGATGCAACATTGAGGCCGATGTATCGATTGCCATTCACTGGGTTGGTCACATCCACAAGTGGAACCACTGCGCCCACCGTGAATGAACCTGAACCGAACCCCGTGGCGGCGTAAGCACCAACGCGAATGGTGTAGGTGGTCCCCGCAATTGCCCCAAACTGCAGTTTGCTCTGCAGGGTGCAACTGTCATCATTGCAGGCGATGGTTGAGTTAAGCGTCGGGCAGCCGCACCCTGGATACGCAGCCATTTTGGTGTCGAGCGTTGTCCCGCCGCATAGCGCCACCTCAATCAGCCCTGTGGCCGGTGCCGTCCAGCAGAACCACACATCATTGAAGATTTGCGTGACACTGAAGAACAAGCACGCCGCATCCGGATTACCGTCCGTGGTTGCGCCAACAGTGCTGAACTGAAATGTTCCGTAGCCAGCGATCGGCGTCGGCGCTGCACATGCGTCGTTCTGCGCATTGGCGGTGGCGCACATCAACAACCCGGATGCTGCAATTGCGAGATTATGGCGGACAACCCGGTTCACCTGGATCTTGGTCATGATGTTCATTCCTGCACTGTTGCCCACGAAAGACCGGCGGCCGATGCCGCGGCTCACCGCAAGTTTGCCACAGTCCGTCGCTCACTCAACGCCAATTGCCCGAAGATTTGCGGGGATCGTTCCCGGTACCCGCCTGAGAGCCGTAGATCGCCCTTCGGCGGTACGACTTTTGTTGCCAAAGGGCACCCCCCCCATGAACAACATGACCCGTTCTGTCTGGCGTCCGGTCTGCTTCGCACTTCTTGTAGCTGGCATGGTTGGCACCATCCAAGTGACGGCGGTGGCCGCAACCGCCACGCTTTCCGTCACGCAATCTCCGCCGACAACTGCGGCGGCTGAAAAACCACGCTTGGCAATTCGCGCCATCGCGGCAACGCCCGCCATCACCGCGCAGGCCAAAGCCGACGGCACCGATAACGCGCTTATGCAGATCGAGCAGGGCGCTGACGTGCAACTGCTCAGCGCCATTGCAACAACGCGTCGATTTGAGATCGTCGCGCGCGCCGACCTCCCCAGCATCATCAAGGAACAAGACCTCACGCAGAGTGGCAATGTCAATGTCCTTGATCCACAGGCTGCGCGCGCATTCCAACTGGCTGGCGCGCGTTACGTGGCAACCCTCACTATCAGTAACTATCAAGAAGTAGTGGAGCGAACCGATCTCCTCAACCAGTTTGGAACATCAAAGGCGGAACGCCGCACCATCAATCTGCAAGCGGTGTTGAAGATCTTTGATAGCACCACTGGATCACTGTTTCGTTCCACGCAGGTGACACTGACAGAGAGTGCCGTCAACGAGATTCTTCCCGGTGTGGAGCAGAAGGGTGTCAAGACCAATGTGGTGCTCGGCGCAGTTGCCAAGAAATTGGCATCAGACGTAGCCAACGCCATCGCTGATTCACTGGCGCCTGCGCGTGTCATTGGCTACACGCTTGGTCAAATCACTTTCAACCGCAGTGCAGAAAGTGGCGTTGCTGTTGGGCAGATTTATGAGGTGTTTGTTCCTGGAAGTGCCATGATCGACCCAGACACGAACGAACAACTTGGCGCTGAGGAAGTGCATGTCGGATGGGCCCGAGTCACGGACGCCAGCGCGCGTTTCTCCACAGCGCAGGCAATCGAAGATCGCGGCATCGACCGCGGTGCGCTGTTGCGTTTGCGAACGAAAGGTCTCCCTGCAGGAGTTGACCCGAACGCCAAGGCCAATGGATCGGCAGCAGCCGCGCCCGGTGCGATGCCAAGCAGCGCGCCGGGAGCAACACCCACCACCGCGCCCGGCGCAACTCCCGCCACTGCACCCGCGGCTCCTGCGTCCGCTGCACCCGCGGCCGCCGCGCCCGTTGCATCGGCGCCCATCCGCATGGCGATCTTCGTCAAGCAGCGCCCCGTATCGGTTGCCCCTGAGAAGGTCTCGGTCTTTGAAGACCTGGTGTCTGCTGATGCCACCGGGCCCGGCGTGCAGATCATTCGCCGCGAAGACTTAGTGAATGCGGTCAATCGCATCGCACCTGCAGGACCAAATGCGGGGACCGACCTGCTCGGTTCCGAGGCCGTCGATCGCATCCTCTCCAATCAAACATCAGCGGTGCAATTGGCGGCGCAGATGCAAGCCGATGTCATTCTCACCGCATCGATCACTACGCTGCAACGCTTCAAGCGTCACCTTGATGATCCATCCACCGGCACCCACACGGATGTTGATCAATGGACGCTGGTCACTACCTACGGCGTGATTGACGGCGTCACCGGCGCAAGCCTCGCGGCGGGCACGGTGCAGTCCGACTACGCCAAGCGCGACACCCCGGAGTTAAAGGTGGAAGTCGATGCAATTGATGAGTTGCTTCGCGATGCCGCGAGCCGCATCGGCGCCGCCGTGCGCGCAACGATTGAAAGCGCGCGCACCCGCATCGCATCAGCTCCAGCAGCGGACGTCATGGTGAAGTTCAGCGCCGTGCTCGCTGATCTCAGCATCCCGGATGTGCGCACCAATGAAGCCGGTGAATATGTAGTTGGTGCCAACAATTACAACTTGCAGCCGATGAACGTCTTGGTGAAGATTGACGGCGTCGCCATGGGCGCGGCGCCCGGCGCGTTCCCGCTTCGTCCCGGTTTGCACCGCGCGCGCTTTGAACGCCCCGGCCTTGAACCCATGGAAATGATGGTCAACGCCCGCGCTGGTCTGGAGATTTCTGTGCCGCTGCAGTTCACGCCGGAAGGTCGCGCCAATTGGCAGCGCGATGCCGTGTTCTTCAATGACCTGAAGAACGGCGCGGTCATGCGCGATGCGGAACTCATCAAAGTCCGTGCTGTTGCTGATTTCCTGAAGCAGAGCAACATTCGGCTTGACACCACCAATGTGCAGAATCTGAATCTCGGCGGCCAGTCGATCTGGTGGCAACTCCTGCAGTGATCGGACAGTGCATGCGAACGGGGTTCTATGAACTCACTCCCATCGCTTTGCGCGCCACTACCAGCGCGGCGGCAGTTGTTTGCATGATGGCGGGAGCATTTCGCTTCATAGCGGTATCGCTAGCAGTTGTGCTGCTCACTGGCTGTCAACGCGAACTCCGCAAGTCGGTTGCCGCCATCGACGCCGCATACTCGTCTGGTGATTACCCAGCGGCCGCAAAGCTCTCCGAAGCAGCAGTCAAGCAGAACAACAACGACCAACAAGACCGTCTCCTGTGGTGGCTTGAAGCAGGGCGCACGCAACAAGCGGCCGGAGCGATCGATGTTTCCAGCGGTTGGTACGACCGCGCCTTTGTTGAAGTGAGCCCCTACCTAGATTCCAAGGCCGAAGCCACCGTCAGCGAAGCGCTTGCCACCACTGCGGTAAATCAAACTATTCGTATTTATAGGGCAACTCCACCGGAGCGCATCATGTTATGCGCATTGCAGGGGGCCAACTTTTTAGTGCAATGTGACCTGGCACGCGCTCGCATTGAGTTCAATCGCGCTGCCGATTTTCAGCAAGATGCCGTGGCGCGCTTTGAGAAAGAAATCAACCAAGCGCAGGCGGCCACAAATGATGAGTGGTCCAAGAAAGGCTGGAACACTCAGATCGCTGCATCAGCAAAGGAAAGTGTTCGTAAAGAGCAGGGACGAGATCCTTCGAAGCTTGGCTTTGCGTCATTCGGAAATCCGTTTGCGAGTTATCTGCGATCGGTATTCATGATTTCAACAAGCAGCGAAATGGGCGACCGCCAAAACGCACGCGCCGATTTGCGATCCGTGCAAGAAATGATGCCGAGCATCGCCGCAGCTGCCGAAGACATTGCACTGATTGATTCCGGTACCTCGCACGGCAGCGCCGCGTTCACGTGGGTGTTCTTCCTCACTGGACTCGCGCCGGATTACAAGGAGTTTCGCTTAGACATTCCTATTCCGGTCGGCAATGTCAGTTATGTTTCCGCCGCGTTTCCCATCCTGCGCAAGCGCCCTTCATTTACGCCAGTCATTGCAGTGGCTGGCGCGGGCGGGGCGCGTTCGGAGACCATTGCAAATATCGACGCCATGGTCGAGGCAGATTTCGATTCGCGCTTGCCGCTCATCGTGACGCAGGAGATCATCAGTTCCGCCGCCAAGGCCGCCGCCACGTGGGCGGCCAGTCAGGCGGCGTACAACAGTTCAAGCAACAGCACCGCTGGCATCCTGGTGCAGATTGCTGGCATCGCCTACCAAGCGGCATCGACTGCAGCAGATCTGCGTTGCTGGTCAACCATGCCAAAGCAGATCGCGTTGCTGCGCGTCCCCACACCGGCGTCGGGTCGATTGGACCTGGTGCGCGAAGACGGCACCGCGTTGTGCACCCTTCATGTTGAGCCCGACGCGCCAAATATTGCGCTTGTCACGCTGCCATCGATGTCCGCCAAGAGTCCCAGCATCATGCTGTACCGTGGTGGCTCTGTGCACGGCCCGCGCGCGCCGGTACTTGATCAATGACTCGGAACACACCAATGATTCAAACCACGAACGTCTCCAACAACCATCCCCGCGCGCTCCGCGTCACTTATGCCGCAACATTCATCACCGCCGCGCTCCTCGCCGTCGGTTGCGGTTCGGTGAACACCACGTACACGCGCACCACACCTGCAGATTCAGCGGTGTCGGCACAGACGCGCGTCAACGATCTCTTTCAGGAGTTCTTCCTGACCGCCAAAGAAGTGCGCATGAATCGCACCAAGGGCGGACCGATGGAAGTGCAAATCGATGTTGAGAACAACGGATTTGCATACAAGACATTCTCTTATCGATTTGATTGGGTCGACACTGCCGGCAATGTCATCGCTTCACAGTTGAGCGTCTGGAAGGTCAGCAACGTTCCATCGGGTGGATCAACGGTGATTCGCGCTGTTGCCCCATCTGACGATGCCACCGATTTCCGTCTGCAACTCCGACAGTCTGAGTCATAACGCATTTGGCACTTGCTCCGCGTCGACGCATCGACCATCAATCACTGGCCATCTCACTTCGCTTCCAACGTACGATCCATACCACCATGCGCACTCGCTCCATCATCGTCCTACTTCCCATCGCACTCCTTGCGCCCATCGCATGCGAACGCGCGCGCTATGTGGACACCGGCAGCCCCGAAGGCGTCATCACGGTGGGTAATGTGGATATGCAAGACATCTTGAAGGCTTCGAGCGGCATGCTGGAATCGCTTGCCGAAACTGGCGTCCTGAAGACCGCCAAGAACAAGCCGGCGCAGTTGGTGATGGGCGAGATCGTCAACGACACCAGTTCGCGATTCGATGTCGGCGAGATGACCTACCGCATGCGCGAGCAGCTCGTCAATAGCGGGCAGGCGGCCGTGGTGACCACGTTTGGCAACACACCTGAGGACAAGCAGGCGCAAGAGGTGCTCCGTCGTGAGAAATTCCTGAAGGGCGAAACCTCGGAGCCGCTCCCAGACCCAGACTTCTCACTCACCGGAAAGATCACCCAGGTCAAGCGCAGCGCCGGCGACACCAAGCAGGTCACCTACACCTTCCGGCTGACGCTCACCAATCTGCGTTCGGGCCTTGAGGTTTGGACCAAGACGGTGGATATGACCAAGCTTGGGAACAAGAACGCCGTCGGTTTCTAAGCACAGAGGAATCAATTGTGCGCAGTGGACTTCTTTCAGCAGCGCATGCGCGTCCATCGCGTTCCCTGACTCCACACGCTGCGCTTTCGCCGAGTCAAGTCAA
>JBILYM010000364.1:0-2500 GCA_044377725.1 Phycisphaerales bacterium | reverse complement strand
CTATGCTTCCGGGATGCCTGTCAATCCACTCCAACAAGAGCATGAGCGCTACGCACGCGTTGAAAGCGTCCGCCTGGGCGGCGTGCCCGTGGAGGTTGAGTGGATGCCTTACGGCGTGGGCGCCGCGGAGCAGGTGGCACCCACCGCGACGGCTGTGGCGAGTTCGACCACTGCGCCGACCGCGCCAATTTCTCCCCCGCCCCCGGCGGCAATGGAGCCTCCGGAAATTGTGGCGGGGTACGGACTACTTGAACTTGAGTACGCCGCATTCCGGCGCGGCGCGGCGGTGCTGGACATGGCGCATCGCGGCACCATTGTTGTGCGCGGCGCGGATCGAGTGGACTTTCTCAATCGAATGGTGACGCAGGAACTCAAGGACATGGCCGGTGGCGATGTGCGCGCGGGTTTCTGGCTGAATCGAAAGGGTCGCATTGAGGCTGACCTACTCTTTGTGCACGTGCCCGATGTTGACGGCACACCGCCGTTGACACTGGTTGATGTTGATATTCATGATGCTGCTCGAACAGTTGCCACACTGCATGCGTTCTTGTTTGCAGAAGATGTGCAGATCACTGATGAGTCTGCGTTGTGGGGGCGTCTGGCAGTTCACGGGCCCGAGGGCGCTGCGTTACTTTCCAATGCCGGCGTCGAAGATGCTGAATTAGAGGCGCTCAATCATGATGCGCGTTGTGTTTCGTGCACGCTGGCGGGCGCTGCTGCGGTGCTCGCGCGGCGCGATCAATGCGGATCGCCGGGTGTAGAGATATTCATTCCACGCGAGGCGATCGGGCGTGCATGGGACGCACTTGTTTCGCAACATGATGTTCAAGAGCTTGGCCGCCGCCGCGCGCGCCCCGCCGGATGGCATGCCTACAACATTGCACGTATTGAAGCCGGCACGCCGCTTCATCATGTTGACTTTGGTCCAGACAATTTGCCGCACGAAACAGGCATTCTGAACGCACGGACCAGCTTCAAGAAGGGGTGCTATCCCGGGCAGGAAGTGGTGGCGCGCATGGAGAGTTTGGGCAAACCAAAGCAGCGACTCGTTGCGCTGCGCATGACAGAAGATGCGTTGCCAACATCGGGATCCCCAGTCTTTGAACGCGGTGCAGACGGTGAGCCTGGTAATCCAGTGGGGGCAGTGACCAGCAGCACGCTGGCACCGATGCTGGGTGCAGCGAGCGTTGCCTTTGCCATGGTGCGTACGGCGCACACAGAGCCGGGTGCGGTGTTGTTGGTGCCCGCTGAAGGCGGGCGCGCCACTGCGACGGTGCAGGCGGACCTTCGATTTCTTCCAGAACGAATCGAGGCCACATGATCGCTGCGTATCTACAGGAGAGTGACCCGATTGAAACGGCGCCGGTGACCGGCAAAGATGGCCAGCGCTCGGAGGTGGGTATGCGCATCTCGCCCGAGGTGGTGTTGTTTGTGGGCGCAGTCGTGCTGACCGTGGCGCTCATTGCGGTGTTCACGCCGTTCTTAGTGCGTATCTGGCGCGACGATGCGGCGACCCGCGGCGATGGCGCATCGCGCGATCGTCAGCGTGCGGCAACGGAGCAGCGCCAAGGACCAGTCGAATGACTGGCGCATCTTCCGATGCGCTGGGGTTTGTTCGCCTCACGGAGGTTGGCCCGCGTGATGGATTACAGAATGAGAAGCGCCTGGTTTCCACCGCGGCCAAGGTGGAGTTTGTCGATTCACTCTCCGCGGCTGGATTCCCGGAAATTGAAGTTTCTAGCTTTGTAAGTCCAAAGTGGGTGCCACAATTGGGAGACGCGGCGGATGTCTTTGCACGTATTCAGCGTCGCCCGGGCACCGTGTACAGCGCATTGGTTCCCAATGAACGCGGCATGGATGCAGCGCTGGCCGCGCGCGTGGACAAGGTGGCAATCTTTGCCGCGGCGAGTGAGGGTTTTAGCGCAGCAAACACCGGCGGCACCATTGCCGAAGTCGTAGCGCGGTTTGTTCCGGTGGTGCGCGCAGCGCAGGCAGCGCGCATTCCGGTGCGGGCGTATGTCAGTTGCGTGGTGCGGTGCCCGTATGACGGAGCGGTTGCGCCAGCAGCAGTGCGCCGTGTGGTTGAGCAGATGCTTGCGCTGGGTGCCGATGAGATTGATCTTGGAGAAACGTTGGGCGTTGCCGAGCCCCAAGATATTGCGCGCTTGTATGCAGAGCTTGCCGGCGTCTTATCGCCTGCGCGCACAACACTCCATCTGCACAACACCAATGGTCGTGCGCTTGACAATGCGCGAATGGCACTGCAGCTTGGCGTCCGCAGCTTTGATGCGAGCGCCGGTGGTCTTGGTGGATGCCCGTACGCGCCCGGCGCGCGCGGCAATGTGGACACCGCCGCGTTGTTGGGAATGTTGGAGTCTGCGGGCTATGAAACGGGGATTGATGGCGCCGCAGTGGAGCGTGCGATTTCGTCAATCACCCAGGTCCTGCGCGCGGATGCATCCTGACGCCATTCGCCAGCAACGCGCGTGAGTGGCGTGAG
>JBILYM010000093.1:0-7764 GCA_044377725.1 Phycisphaerales bacterium | reverse complement strand
TTCCAGTGACGGTAGCAGGGCGACGCGATGGCGATCCGCCGGAGTTACTTTCTGACCCAACACGCATCATGCGTGAACTCAAGTGGTCACCGCGGCATCGAACGCTTGCTCCAATGGTGGAGAGCGCATGGAAGTGGATGCAAGCGCATCCGCAGGGCTACCGCAGCTGAGTCACATGCCAAAGCTGAGGCCGACCCAGACGCCAAGGTTGTCGCGGCCTGGGTTGTCGGCGTAGGTTTGCGCGTTGGAGATGTGGTACCAGCGCGCCGACATGTACAGCCGCGTGTTCTCAGCAACTTCAATGGTGGCACCTGCCCCGATACTTGGGGTGAAGTTGAATTCCGAGCCATCACTGGGCACCGAAGCGGTGGAACCCATCACACCGCAGCCAATACTGCCAAAGAGCGACCAGGTTTCCCGGGCCAAAAAGTGCCAGCGCGCTTCCAGGTCGATGCCGTACATGCCCGCATCCTGACCAGGCTGCGAAACGTAGCCACCGGTTCCGTACAGGGCTAATTCTGCGTTGTCCACAAAGAACCACGCCGCACCGATTCGGCCTTGCAATTCGTTGGCATCTTGAAAGTCCCCCATCCATTCGCCTTCGAAGTTCAAACGCCAGGAATCCTTGGCACCGAAGCGTGGTGTGGTGACAGCGGTCACTGTGGGCGCGGCTGCGGTGGCGGGAGTGGCGGGAGTAGCGGGAGTGACCTGGGCGGCCTGCGTGGCCTGAGTGGCAGATTCAAGCGGTGCTTGGGTTGGCAGCACCGCTGGCTTGGACGCGTCGGATGCCGCGGGCGCAATGAGCGGGTCGTCGGATGTTGACGGCGGTGCTGTCAGCGGCGCACCGGTCGGCTGCCATGCATACGCGGGCTGCAAGGCGTAAAGCGAGAGCGCATCCAGCGCGCCCTGCTCTGCTGCATGTGCGTGGAGAGACGCGGTTGCAGCGGCGGCAGTGCCCAGCGTGCGGATCATGCAACAAGCGAAGCGATGGCCGTTCATGCGTGCATTATGTGGGTGACGCTGCGAGCGTGCAGGCGAGTGCGTACGTTTCACATGCGGCGCGTGCGTGATGAGTTCTAAAAGCACCACCGTCGGACGCTCCGACACGTCCGACGGTGGCAGTTCGACGGCCTCGCACGAAGCGAGAACGCGAAGAAGATTGGGTGCTGACCCCCCTGAGGCCAGATGCGTAGTATCGTCCCAACCGCCGGTGGATCAATGCAGAACACCCCTAGAAACCCTGCGATTTTCACGAAGTTTGCGTGTCCGGAAATCCGGCTCACCCAGCACCCCCTTCCATGACTCCGTAACCGCCATTGGGCGGCGGACGGACGCCTGTGGGAGATAACTCCGAGTGGCCATTTTGCAGATTTTGGGGGTTCCGGGCCTTGGTTGCCCGGCGGTCGTCCAGGGGTCATCGGGGGTCAGCCGAGGGTCATTCGGCATCACCCGCGGATCAGTCGCGGTCCGTTCACGATCGCCCGCAGGTTCCTCGTTCGCCAAGAACAAATCGAGTCAGGGATTACTCTGACTTGCGGGCTTCTTCTTTTTCTTCGCTTCAGGTGTTGCAGTTGGCGCTGGTGGCGGAGCATCCGGCGCAACCACTGGCATCGCCTCAACAAAGCGTTGCGCGGCCTCCGCACGGTGCCGCAATGAAGCGTCCGCGTCGTCGTCTGGCACCAATTCAAAGTGCCAGTGTTCTAATCGATGGATATCGGTGGGAACCATTTCCGCCACCAAATCAGCACCCATGAAGTCCCACACGGGCATGTCAGAGTCACCGGAACCGGCAACCGATTCATACCCGGCGAGTTTGAGGCGGACGTCATACGTACCGTCAAAGGTGAACTCAATACGAGTGGGTGTTCGACCGATTTCACGGCCATTCAGCGTGAGAAGCGCGCCCGGAGGCGTGGATGTCACCTCAATCTCACGCCGAACGCAGCCCGCAGTCAGCGCCAGCGCGGCAAGCGCGATCGCAGCGCAAACCAACGCCGAGCGTGGGGCCAAAGCCCCGTGTGGGGCAATCGTGCCGGAATGAGCTGTGGGCATCAAGCGCATGCGGTGAGTGTAATACACTTCTGGGATGCCGCTCCTAGAAGTCCAAGGGCTTGTGAAGAGTTACAACGGTCGACGAGTCGTCGATGATGTGGCATTCACTGTGGCCGAAGGTGAAATTGTTGGTCTGCTTGGACGCAACGGTGCGGGCAAGACCACCAGCTTTCGCATGACGATCGGCATGATCACACCGGAAGCCGGGCAGGTGACCTTCAACGGCAAAGACGTGACCATGCTGCCGATGTACCGCCATGCCCTTTCCGGCATGGGGTATCTGGCGCAGGAGCCGTCCGTGTTCCAGCGCCTTTCGTGCCAAGACAATTTGCTGGCGGTGCTGGAGCTGCAGTCGATGACCAAGGTGGAACGCAAGGCGCGGGCCGCGCAACTCTTGGCGCAGTTTCACTTGGAACACAAAGCCGGCGAAGAAGCGCGCACCTGCTCTGGCGGTGAGCGACGCCGTTTGGAAATTGCACGCGCGCTGATCAATCGTCCAAAGATCCTGATGCTTGATGAGCCGTTCGCGGCTGTTGATCCGCACACCGTTGAAGACCTGCAAGAGGAAGTGCGCAAACTCACCTCTGAGGGAATCTCCGTGTTGGTCACTGATCACAACGTGCAGCAGACGCTGCGCATTTGCGACCGTGCCTACATCATCCATGAGGGGCGCAATCTGAAGGACGGTGATCCAAAGATGATCATCAATGATCCTGCGGTGCGCAATGCGTACCTGGCGAGCACGTTCCGCGGCGATGAGTTCGACTGACGAACGCAAACGTCACGCATATCAACGTGGTTTATGACGAAGCAGACTCGCCGATGCGGCGCGCTCGCACACGCAGTACTGCGGTGGGTGAAGCTTCTGCCACTTCAAAGCGTGTGCCGTGCGCTTCAAATGCATCGCCTGCCTTGGGGATTGAGCCAAAGTGCTCAAGGACAAATCCGGCCACGGTCTCGTAGCCATCGTCTTCAGGAATCTCTGTACCGAGCGCGCTATTCATGTCGGCAATGGCAACACGCCCGCTTGCTTCAAACGAGCCATCTTCAAGCGTTCGCACCACGGGCTGGATATCGGTGATGGGCTCATGCTCATCGCGGATTTCGCCAACCAACTCTTCAATGATGTCTTCAATGGTGACAATGCCAGCAGTGCCGCCAAACTCGTCTACCACCACCGCAAAGTGCACCTTGGACTGTTGGAAATCACGCAACTGTTCGCGCAGCGGCTTTGACTCCGGAACACGCTGCGGTGCTCGAAGGAATGGTCGCAGGCGAAATTCAGTGGCTGGAACGCCAAGCAATGTGACCAGGTCCTTCACGTAGAGGATGCCTTCCACATGATCAAGGCTGCCGCGGTACACGGGAATGCGCGAATGACCGGAGTGGCGCGCAAACTCACGAATGGCGGCAAGGTCATCGGTGTAGGCAATGCCCTCAATACCGGGCCGCGGCGTCATGATGGAACCAACCGTGGTGTCACCAAACTCCATGGCGTTCTCAAGAATGGTGGCAGCTTGCTCATCAATATGGCCTTGCCGCTGCGTGTCTTCGATGGCGCTGACCAGTTCCTCTTCGCCACGTGCCTCGTCAGTACCCGAACCAGTGAGCCGACCCACTGCGCCGTCCACCACATCTGCAATCGCGCGCACCGGTGCAAGCAGCACATAGATGAGGCGTAGGAACGGCAGCGACGAAACGATCACCCCCGCTGGATCATGACGCGCAAACGCGCCCGCCACGGCGGTGGACAGGAGCCACAGAGCAATCAATGCAACCAGCCATGCCAGAGCCAATCGGCCAGCAGTGAGCGGTTCATCAAACCCAGCAACGATGGCAATCACCAGCACCGCAAAGCCAAGGCGGCCAGCCGTGCGCGCAAATGACACTGCCCATTCAACCTGCTCTAACTTGCCGAAACACCACCGACCGCGTGCGAGGCGGCCGCGCTCTTCCAGTTCGCGTTCCAGGGCTGATTCGCTCACTTGGAGCAATGAACGGCTCAATGCCGCCAAGATGCTGACAATCACCAACATCGCGATAGCGGCGACGGTTAAGGAGAGCGTCACTTGGCGCCACCTTCAAAGAGTCGCCCGAAGCCCGCTGCTTCCAGGATGCGATCTTCTTCAGCGTGCATACGCGCGTAGGAGTCTGCATCGCGGTCATCGTGACCAGCGGCATGCAGCAATCCATGCAGCGCATAGAGAAGGATCTCGCCGCGCGTTCCGTGTGGCGCACTGGGGGACGTAGCAGAACCATGTGGCGCAGCACCCTGCCCGCGCCGCGCCGCTTCGTCTACGCAGATGGCGATATCAACATCCACCGGCTCACCGGGCGCGTTCTGCGCGAAAGTCAGTACATCAGTGGTGGAGTAAAGCCCCATGTGTCGCGCATGCAACATGCACATGCGGTCGTCATGCACCAGTTCAATCGCAGCGCGCTTCACAGCGAAACCAAGCAGCGGAACGATTCGTTCAATGGCTGCGGCAAGCCAGGCACGATCGGCAACCGAAAGCGTTGCCAACGCGTGCCCAGTGAATTCCACGGAATGTGGTGCGCCCTGCCCGCCTGACGATGTTCGTTTACCGTCGGGATCCACTTCGATTAGCGCCCCGCCGCTGACACGTACACCGGAACGAAGCGCGGGGTCACCCGGCGTTCGAACTCGGGACGGAACTTGTTGACGATGGTGCGGACGGCCCAGTTGTTGCCGTCTGCCAGACCGCAGATGGTGGTGCCGGGGGTCAGACCCATGCTGCCGGCAATCTCCAAGAGCATGTCCAGGTCCTGCGTGGTGCCCGCGCCGCGCTCAATCCGCGTGATGAGCTTCAGGAGCCAACCGCTGCCTTCGCGACACGGAGTGCACTGACCGCAGCTCTCCGCCTTGAAGAAGCGGCAGATGTTGCGGGCCACAGCCACCATGTCGGTGTCTTCGTCAAAGATGGTTGGGCATGCGGTGCCCAAGCCAAGAACGTCGTACTTGCGGCCAATGTCAAAGTCCATGGGCGCGTCGTATTGATCAGTGCCAAGAACGCCCATGGAAACGCCACCAGCGATAGCGCCCTTGAACTTCTTGCCATTACGCATACCGCCGCAATGATTCTCAACCAACATCCGCAGCGGGATGCCCAGTTCAAGTTCGTAGGTGTTTGGCTTGTTGACGTGACCACTCACGCCCATGAGCTTGGTGCCGTAACTTGGCATGCCACCCGGCAGCGTGCTTTCCACGCCCATCTTCTTCCACCACTCCACGCCGTGCTCCATGATGGGCACCACTGCGGCGAGCGTCTCAACATTGTTGATGATGGTTGGGCGTCCAAATAAACCCTTGATGGCTGGGAACGGCGGCTTCACACGCGGCCAGCCGCGCTTACCTTCAATCGCTTCAAGAAGCGCGGTTTCTTCTCCGCAGATGTACGCGCCGGCGGAGCGATGCAGCACCACGTCCACTGCGAACTTCGACGCGCCGCGCATCAGACCCTGCTTGCCAAAGATGCCGTTGGCGTAGGCCTCCTCAAGCGCCTTCTGGAAGACCTTGGCTTGGTGGTGGTACTCGCCGCGAATGAAGAAGTACGCGGTCTGCATCTGGCATGCGTACGCCGCAATGGCGATGCCTTCAAGAACCGCATGTGGATCAAAATCAACAAGCAGGCGATCTTTAAATGTGCCGGGCTCGGCTTCGTCGCAGTTGATGGCCAAGTAGCGCGGTCCGCCATCGGGTGGTGTGAGGAAACTCCACTTCAAACCAGCAGGAAATCCGGCGCCGCCGCGGCCGCGCAAGATGGCGGCTTTCACTTGGTCAGTGATCTCGCCGGGCTGCATGGAAAGCACTTTTTCAAGGGTCTTGTAGCCGCCGGTAGCCACGTACTGGTCAAACCAGACGGTCTTGCGCTGTGCGCGATCCTCGGGGATGCGCTTGGTGAGAACGGGCGTCGGCTTGAAATCGGGGGACGTCGGCATGGTGGTCTCGTTCGTGTCTCGTGTCTCGTGTCGCGTGCGCGGTCGTTGCGTCAGTGAGTGTGTTTGTCGTTCGCAGGCGGGGGTGTCGGGGCATCAGGCGGAAGCAGCACTTCATCAATCACCGTTCTCCGCAGCGTCACGCCGTCCGGGCGCTGTTCTTCAGAGACCGTCTTTTTCACCTCAACGCGCTTGGGGGCGTTTGGATCAGAGACGATCGCGTCAATGATGTGCCCGAAGAACGAGCCGATATTGCGTGCCAGCGGCGGGTCTTCAGGTGCGGGCATGTCAGTGCTGCCCCCCGGGCGATACGTGCCGAGCGTCAACAATCAGGCGCTCCAGTGTCTCGACCGTTAGTGATTCGTGCAGGGTCTCGTTAAACAGTGCCACCGGTGCAGTGTCGCAGCTGCCAAGGCAATCCATGGCGATGAGCGTGAACTGACCGTCATCGGTGGTTTCGCCAATTCCAATTCCAAGACGCTCGCGCGCGCAGTCAAGCAGCTTGGTGCTTGAGCACGTGCACTGCTCGCAGGCGATCGAGTGACACACGCCAATGGTGACCACGCCGCGCTGCTCGACGGTGTATTCGTCGTAGAAGCTCACGGTATCTAAGACATCCGAGGGCGAAATGCCCAAGAACTCTGCGATTTCCAGTTGCGCTTGGTAGGGAATGTGCCGGTACGCATGCTGGATGTCATGCAAGATGGGCATCAATGCGCCCAGGCGGGTGGCGTACTTCGGAAGCACGTCCGCGGTCCAGCGCGCCTTCATCTGAGCGGTGGCGTACGGTTCCGCGCGACGCGGGACCTGCATAGTGGCGGAGGGTTTAGTTGGCCAGGCCATAGTGGGCGAGTCCTCAGAAAGTAAGCGAGTGGAAATACATGCAGCAGTGCAAAGCGCTCAGGCGCACGCTGGGTTACCTATCAAGCTCCGCCGCGATCACATTGATCGAACCGATCACGGCGATGGCGTCGGAGACCAAGTGGCCTTCAACAAGCTTTGGCAATACGGCGTAGTTCACAAAGCACGGTGGGCGGGTACGAACGCGCCACGGATACTTGGTGCCGTCGCCGACGATGAAGTAGCCAAGCTCGCCGTTGGGGCTTTCGAAGGGGAAGTAACCCTCTCCAATTGGCACCTTCCAGCCCTTGTTCCACATCATCAGTTCAAAGTTCTCAATGACACCTTCGATCGATCCGTAGATGTTCGCCTTGCCCGGCTGGGTGATCTTGGCTGCATCGGTTGGATTAAACGGACCGGTTGGAATGCGATCGATCAGTTGGTTGATGATGCGCGCGGACTGCTTGATCTCTTCAACGCGCACTAAGTAGCGCGCAAAGCAGTCGCCGGTCTGGCAGACCACCACGTCAAACTTGGGAGCCTCGGCGCCTTCGCCGTCCCAGTTGTCCGCGTAGCACAGAACCGGTTCGTCCTTGCGAAGATCGCGTCGAACGCCTGCAGAACGCGCCATTGGGCCAGTGAGACCCCAAGCGATCGCGTCTTGCTTACTGATGGCGCCGACCCCTTCAAGGCGGTCAATGAAGATGCGGTTGCGGGTGAGCAACGTCTCCATGTCCTTCACCGCGCGCGGCAGGCGCTCGTTGATGAAGTGCTTGATCATGCGCTTGAATGTGTCATCGCACGGGATGTCGCGCCATGCGCCGCCGACGCGCGTCCAATCCGGATGGAAGCGCTGGCCGCTCAGGTATTCCACGATGTCGTAGATGAACTCGCGCTCATTGAAGCCGTAGAGGA
>JBILYM010000363.1:0-2518 GCA_044377725.1 Phycisphaerales bacterium | reverse complement strand
GTGGTTCGCCTCGCTGGTCATCACGAACCACGGAATACGCACACCGTATGCGCGCTCGGCGGCCATGATTTGCTCAGCGAACACTCGAAAGAGTGGCTTACCGGCCACCGGTGTTGCTGGGTACGTGCCCTTGGGGCCGCGCCAACCGAGCCGGGTTCCTTGACCGCCGGCAACAATGAACGCTGCAACCTTGCCGCGCTTCACTAGGTCATCGCCGATGGCGCGATATTTACTGGCATCCGCCATGTTGCGTAAGTAGGGGCGCACCGGTCGAATGTCAGCGGCTGCCGGCCGCGCCAGTGATGCAGCTTGCGAAAGCATGGAACCGAGGTGCTCAAGCGGAAGTTGCACAATCCCTTCGAGCAGTGCTTCGCGTCGTGATTCATCAAGCGAATCCCAGAATGCCAACAGATGCTGCTGGCCGGTCCGCTCAAGTCGCTGTTTCGTTTCTGCCACAGATGGTGTCGTACGCATCGATCGTTGTTCCTGTTGAAGTCGCGGTGTCATCCCTTTGGTTCGATCGGGGCGCTCCAGCCCTCCGGTCGATGGCGGACAATCAGCCCGCTCTCAAGGTAGATCACTTGCTCGCACACATTGGTGCAATGGTCGGCGATGCGCTCAACGCTCTTGGTCACGCTCATGAGCCCAAACGCAAATCCCACGGTCAGGTGCCCAGCAGCCACTTGTTCCTGCGCATTCATCACAATCTCTTGCTTGAATCGATCCACTGTGTCATCAAAGAGGAGCACCTGTCGAGCAAGGTTTGCATCGTGACGGAGTAGGGCGCGGTTGGTGTCCCGCAGCATGCCGATGACGCTGTTGGACATGACACGGAATGTGTCCGGCACACGCATCTGCCGCGTGCGCTCTTCCAGCACACGTTCGGCAATGTTTACGCCGCAATCAGCAATTCGCTCATATTCATTGTTGCACTTGACGATCGTCAATACAGATCGAATGGAGTGTTCGTCGGTTTGCCCCATGCCCAGGAGTGGCACCGAGCGCTTCTCGATCTCTACGTCGATACGATCAATTTCTGTGTCGAGCGTTTCGATCCCCGAAGCCTTGGCGAGGTCAAGGTCGAAGTAACTCTCCACCGCCATCGTGCAGAGGTGCAGGACACGCGCGCCTTGTTCAACCATATCGTGCTCGAGCGCGGTGAGCCGCTCTTGAAAAGTATGCATGGGGGAGATCGTACAACGCCCCGCGCATATCATTGCGCGCACACTCCTATACTGTGGAGCCCAATGGCAAGGCTTTGCGTCAACATCGACCATGTGGCCACGGTGCGCCAAGCGCGCCGCACCTATGAGCCGAGTCCCATTGCCGCAGCGCATGAGGCGATGGCGGGGGGCGCGCATGGCATCACCGTGCACTTGCGTGAAGATCGCCGGCATATTCAAGACGCTGATGTTGCGGCGCTGGCGGATGCATTTCCGGGACTGCTCAATTTTGAGATGGCCGCCACCGACGAGATGGTGGCGACCGCGATTCGCATTCGCCCCATCATGGCGATGCTGGTGCCGGAAGGCCGGCACGAGGTGACTACCGAAGGCGGACTCGATGTGATCGCCCAAGAGACCCGTGTTCGCGAGGTCATCGCCCGGCTCCATGCCGGCGGAGTGCGTACCAGCATCTTCATCGATGCGATCCCTGCGCAGATAGCGGCGGCGCACCGCTGCGGCGCTGCCGTGTGCGAGGTGCACACTGGGCCATGGGCACACGCCGTACATGACCATGGCGACGACTGCCGCTCCCAGGCGGCGCTCGCCGAACTTGACAAGGTGCGCTTGGCCGGCGAGATGGTTCAGTCGCTCGGCATGCAGTTCAATGCAGGGCATGCCCTGAATTTCCTGAATGTTGGACCGATCGCCGCTTTACCTGGTTTGAACGAATTACACATCGGGCACTCCATCGTCAGTAGCGCGGTGTTTCTTGGAATTCGGGCGGCGGTGGAACGCATGCGTTCCTGTATCGATATCGCCGCGCCCGCCGTACACTGATTTGCATGACTGCACGCATCTCTTTCCACGGCTGTTACACCGCCATCGTCACGCCTTTCTCGGATGACGGATCCACGGTGGACTTTGGAAAGCTTGAGGCAGGCATTCGTCGTCAAGCAGCGGGTGGCGTCACCGGCATTGTTCCGTGTGGCACTACTGGCGAGAGTCCAACGCTGACTGAAGAGGAGCATGCGCGCGTCGTCGAGACTGCGGTGCGTGTCGGGCGTGCAGCTGGTTTGCAGGTGATCGCAGGCGCGGGATCCAACTGCACTGCACACGCCGTTCACTTGCAGAAACTGGCGCGTCAATTGGGCGCTGATGCTGGTCTGCAGGTCACGCCGTACTACAACAAGCCATCGCAAGAGGGCATCTACCGCCACTTCATGACGGTGGCCGATTCGTGCGACTTGCCGGTGATGCTTTACAACATCCCTGGTCGCGCCGCAGTGGCGATCGCCCCTGAAACCGTTGAGCGCTTGGCTCAGCATCCCAATATTCAGGCGATCAAAGAAGCC
>JBILYM010000360.1:0-2524 GCA_044377725.1 Phycisphaerales bacterium | reverse complement strand
GCGATCACGCGTCCAAACCTCTTCACGATGCCGTTCGCTTCAATCATTGGGTGGAGGGCTTTCGGCTTAGATGGAACCAAGGCGAAAGTATCCCCGAATTCTAACCATCAGACGGGTTACACTCCGCCTTGTATCAGTCCGAACGCCTACGGAACGCGCGATGTCACCGCAAACCCGAAACGATCTGCATGGAAGCGACCCCGTC
This sequence comes from Phycisphaerales bacterium, assembly GCA_044377725.1. GTDB lineage: Bacteria > Planctomycetota > Phycisphaerae > Phycisphaerales > SM1A02 > UBA966. Next base: position 2,319 of record JBILYM010000360.1, on the reverse strand, counting down.
CTACTCCTTGAGGAGATCGGCGACGGTATTGGCGTTGTGGACCGCGCCGGTGAAATCCTGTGGATGAACCAGCGGCTTGAAGCACTCACCGCGGAGACGCTGCGTCGTTTCTGCGACTGCTGTCGGGACCTGCTGGCGGAGCTTGCCAACGACGGAAGCGGTCGCCGCACCCACTTGCGCAGCTTCAAGGCTGGCGACAGTTCATGGGAAGTGGCGATTACCCCACTCGACGGATCCGATGATCGCAAAGCTGCATCAACGCGCGCGGTTGGAGTGCTCCACAATGTCACGAGCCGACAGCGCGTACTGGACCGCGTTGACCAAATCGATACCGCTGGCGCGGACCTGTTGGCTCTGGACGCAAAGATTGTCAACCCGCTGAATGTTGGCGAACGACTCGGCCTGATCGAAGGAAAGATCGTCGCCGCGCTGGAACGACTCTTTGCCGTGAAAGACTTTGAAGTGCGACTGTTGGACAACGCAACGCAGCGCTTGGAATTGGTAACCAGCCGCGGAATTCCTCCATTGCCACCGGGGCGCTTTCTGTACTCAAGCCCCGAAGGCAACGGTATCTCTGGACATGTTGCTGCGTGCGGCGAGCCCTACTTATGCACTGATTCGGAATCGGACAGGTTGTATATCCCAGGTCTTGAGGGCGGGCGATCAAGCATCACCGCCCCGCTGCTGCTGCATGACAAAGTAGTTGGCGTCATCAATATGGAGAGCACGCTCCCCAACCAGTTTGATGATGAGGACTTGCTCTGCTTGGAATTGTTTGGCCGCTACATCGCTATGGCTCTGAACATTTTGGACATGCTTGTGGTTGAGCGCTACACCACCAATCAACGCGTCAGCGGTGCATTGCGCGATGAGATTGCCGCGCCGATCACTGCGATTCGCGGTGCGGTGGAGCACCTGAAGCGTGATCCGGATGTTCCTGCGGCCGCCATTTCCGAGCTTGAACGCGCGATCGCCAGCGTTGAGAATCGCGTGCGCGGCGCAACCGGTGGACCACAAGTGGTGCTCGGGGTTGACCGACTTGATCGCAGCAAGGGTGTTGATCCGGACATCGCCGGACGGCGCCTCGCGGTACTTGATGATGAAGAACCAGTGCGCGATGTTGTTGCCAACGTGCTTGCAGAAGTTGGCGGCGCCGTCGATCGGTTCTCTTCAAGTAACGAAGGCTGCGAGGCCATCGCTCGCGCCGCTGCTGAAGGCAAGCCGTACGACGTAGTGATCAGCGACGTCCGTATGCCGGAACGCAATGGCTATGAAGTCTTCCGTATCGCCAAGGAAGCGTGCCCGCGCACTCAAGTGATTTTGATGACCGGATTCGGGTACGACCCCAATCACTCCATTGTGCGCTCAACGCAAGAGGGATTGCACTGCTTCCTCTTCAAGCCGTTCCAAGCGCAGCAATTGGTGGACGAAGTCCGTAAAGCCGTTGCCGAGTGGCGCGGCGAACGGCCTTTGGTCGGCGGGCGCTAAGGGAAGCGGATTGGCAACGCGGCGCATGTCCTTCGTCAAACCCGGCTGATCACTTGCGAGTTGCTACCAGCATCCGCCAGAAACCTTCGAAATCCTTTTTGATATCCACGCCGCCAAGGTGGGCGTTTGCGGCCGCCGCAGCGAGTACATCGTCATGCTGCCGATGGCCAATCTCCACCACGAGCCGTCCGCCCGGCACAAGCCACGTGTGTGCGCCGGCAATCAACGGTGCCAGAACATCCATGCCCGCCGCACCTCCTGCCAACGCGGTGCGCGGCTCGTGATCCCGGACATTGGCATTCATTTCCTGCCATTCGTCATCACGAACGTAGGGCGGATTAGAAACCAATATGTGGAACGTTCCCTGCTCAAGTGCTGTGAGCGGTTCATAGATCGAACCCGCACGGAATTCGATGACATCACTTGCACCATGCGCAGTTGCGTTCGTGCGCGCAAGATCGAGCGCGGCGGGAACGAGGTCGGTCGCAATGACTTGAATTTCAATTGGAAGGACCGGCGGATCCGTTGGCTCCGTTCCGCGGCGCTGCCCCCGAAGGCCTGCAGCAACACACGTGGAGATACACCCGGTGCCAGTCCCAATTTCTAACATGCGCACCGGGCGCGCTCCGTTGGCGGCAGCCGCGCGGGCGGCAACCACTGCCTCTTCAACAAGATGTTCGGTGGCCGGACGCGGAATGAGTGTCGCGGGGCCGACTGCAAATCGCTTTGACCAGAACCACGCCTCCCCCACCAAGTACTGCACCGGCTCATGTCGAGCGGCCCGTACCACCAAGGCGCGTAAACGCTCCAGCTCCGCAGTGGAGGCCGGCC
>JBILYM010000361.1:0-2524 GCA_044377725.1 Phycisphaerales bacterium | reverse complement strand
CAATGTCCTCGACAGGAACGCCGATCTTGTGCGCAAGATCCTGCTGCTGCGCCTTGGTGTGCGGCAAGAACTCGTGAAGCGGCGGATCGAGCAGACGGATGCACGCCGGACGACCTTCAAGGGCACGCAAGATGCCATCAAAGTCAGCGCGCTGGTACGGCAGCAACTTGGATAGCGCACGCTGACGACCGGGCGTGTCCTTGCAGAGAATCATCTCGCGCATGGCATCAATGCGGTCGCCTTCAAAGAACATGTGCTCGGTGCGGCACAGACCAATACCTTCAGCACCAAACGCCACGGCCTGACGGACCTGCTCCGGAGTGTCGGAGTTGGTGCGAACACCAAGTCGGCGATAACGGTCCGCAAGATTCATGACAAACTCAAAGTCGCGCGCCACGCGGCTCTCGGATGGCTTCATCGTGCGAGCCACCAACACCTGCTTCAATTCACTGTCAGCAGTATCGATCTTGCCTTGGATGATTTCGCCAGTGGTGCCGTTGATAGAGAGGAAATCGCCCTCTTTCATGACCTTTCCATCACAACTCAAGGTGCCCTTGTGATAATCGATCACGATCTCGCCCGCACCGGCAACGCAGACCTTGCCCATCTGTCGGGCAACCAACGCCGCATGGCTTGAAACACCGCCGCGCGTGGTGAGAATGCCGTCTGCTGCAATCATGCCGCGCAGATCTTCAGGGCTGGTTTCAATGCGCGCCAGAATCACATGCTTGCCATGTCGCGCGAGTTCCTCAGCGCGGCTGGCGCTGAAGGCGATCTCGCCGCATGCAGCACCCGGACCAGCAGGCAGACCCTTGGTCATGATGCGCCCCGCTGTACGAGCCGCCTCATACGCCTTGCGCTCAAAGACCGGCTGTAAGAGCTGGTTCATTGCTTCAGGGTCAGCACTCTTCATGGCGTGCTCGGGCGTCATCAGCCCTTCCTTCACCATGTCATGCACAATCCGCACGTAGGCCAGCGCAGTGCGCTTGCCGTTACGCGTCTGCAACATCCACAGCTTCTTGCGCTCGATGGTGAACTCAAAGTCCTGCACATCGCCGAAGCGCTTCTCGAGCGTCTTGCGCACCTTCTCAAGCTGCGCGAAACTCTTGGAGAGAATCTTATCCTTGGCCATCAATGCAACTGCGAGCGGCGTGCGCACGCCAGCAACAACATCTTCGCCCTGCGCATTGATCAGGTATTCGCCGTAGAAGACGTTCTCGCCGTTGGCTGGGTCGCGCGTAAACGCAACGCCGGTAGCGCAATCGTCGCCCATGTTTCCGTAGACCATCGCCTGCACGTTGACAGCGGTGCCCCACTCATGCGGAATCTTGTACTTGTTGCGGTAGACAGTGGCGCGATCGTTATTCCAGCTGCCAAACACAGCGGCAACAGCACCTTCAAGCTGCGTCATCGGATCGTCAGGGAAGCTCTTGTTTGTCCAGCGCTTGACCAGGTCCTTATAGCGCTTCACCAGCTCCTTGAGGTTTTCCTCAGTGAGCAGCGTGTCTTCCATCACGCCGCACTCGCGCTTCATGCCGTCCATGATTTCCTCAAACGGATCATGGTCCATCTCGCTCTTCTTCTGCACGCCCATCACCACGTCGCCGTACATCTGCACGAAGCGGCGATAGCAATCCCACGCAAAGCGGCCGTTACCGGTGGCCTTCTTCAGCGCTTCGACAGTGATGTCGTTGAGGCCGAGATTCAGAATGGTGTCCATCATGCCCGGCATCGAATCGCGCGCGCCGGAACGCACCGAAACCAGCAGCGGATCACGACGGTCGCCGAACTTCTTCTTGACTTCCTTCTCAATGATGCGCAGGCCGTCCTTCATCTGCTTGGCAAACTTCTCCGGGAAGCGGCGGCCGTTGTCGTAGTACCAGTTGCACACTTCCGTGCTGATGGTGAAGCCGGGCGGAACTGGGAGACCCATGAGCGCCATCGCGGCCAGGTTGGCACCCTTGCCGCCGAGGAGTGCCTTCTGAGTACCGTCGCCATCGGTGCGCCTTCCAAAGGAATAAACCATCTGCTTGGGAGCAGGCGTTCCCTTCGCCTTAGAGTGCGATGCCTTCGTGCCGTTCTTCTTGCCGTTCTTGCCCATAGGTGTATTGCTGCGATCGGATCGAGGCTTGCCATCAACGCGACGGGGTGAGCCACGAAATGTGGGTTTTCCGCGTGTAAATGCGGGTCGCCCATACTAGCGCATCCCCCTACGATCCGACAGCGGCGGAATACCTGCCCAACCCATTATGCAGCCGCTTCACTGGAAATTCACGCCGGAAACCGTGCTCGCGCACTGGCCAGCCCAACGCGCCCTGGCAGCGCTTGCCACCGGAACCGCGGATGGACGCTGGGGACGCTGGACAGTGCTTGCCGAACCGTCGCGGGTGGTGACCGCCATGACCGCCGACGATGCGCTGCATGCGATCGACGCTGCATCCACGGATGGCGCTACGTGGATCACTGCACTTTCGTATGAACTCGGCGGCGCATTCGAGCCGCGCGCATATCCACGCCACCGTGC
>JBILYM010000092.1:0-7804 GCA_044377725.1 Phycisphaerales bacterium | reverse complement strand
GCCACCGAATCATTCGGCTGGCCAGTGACGCGCGACCAGGCTTTGGCTGCACTTGATGACTTCATCACGCATCGGCTTACGAACTTCGGTGCATATGAAGATGCCATGTGGACAAATGAGCCAACGCTCTATCACGCGACCTTATCAAGTTCACTCAACCTCAAACTCTTGAATCCGCGCGAGTGTTGCGAGCGTGCAATCGAAGCGTTCAACGCTGGCAAAGCTCCACTGCAATCGGTGGAAGCTTTCGTGCGACAAATCATTGGCTGGCGCGAATTCATTCGTGGCGTTTACTGGCTTGAGGGAGCAGAGTACGCGGATCGCAACGGACTTGATCAACAAGGCAACTTGCCAGACTTCTATTGGACTGCTGATACTGACATGGCTTGTATGAAAGCATGTGTTGGTCAAGTGATTGAGACTGGGTATGGCCACCACATCCAGCGGCTGATGGTGACCGGTAATTTTGCGCTCATCAGTGGTGTTCACCCGCGTGCTGTGAGCGATTGGTATCTGGGGATGTTCATTGACGGCGTGGATTGGGTCACGCTTCCCAATGCGCTTGGCATGGTCATGCATGCGGATCGACGCCCCAAGGCTTCAAAGGGCGTGACTGGACTTGTTGGTACCAAGCCATATGCAGCGAGCGGCAAATACATCGAGCGAATGAGTAACTACTGCACCGACTGTCGTTACGACCCAGCGGAACGCAGCGGCCCATCTGCTTGCCCGGTCACCGTCTTTTACTGGGACTTCCTGATCCGCACCCGCAAACAACTTTCGCAGAACCAGCGAATGGCAATGATCATGAAGAATGTCGACCGCCTCACGCCACAGACACAAACGCAGATCACCATTGATGCCGCGTTACTCCGCAAGAAGCTTGGTATCACTGGTGACGCAACGTAGTTGGCGGGAGAACATAGGCTGCCCCCCATGATCACTGCAAGATTCGCTCTGTTGGTGATGCTGCTCAGCGGCTGCCTGTGCGGTTGCGCCGCGAAGCAGACTGACGCTCCGCCTCCAACCACGAAGAGTCCTGCAGCGACCACGGTCACAACGCCGCTCAGTCCGTTCATTCGACGCATCTTTGAAGACCGCAGTGGCCGTCTCTGGTTTGGAACCAACGGCGACGGCGTCGCCTGCTACAACGGCAAAGCAGTGGATTTCTTCCACGCGAAGGAAGGATTCCCTGGCGAAGCGGTGCGTGCCATCGTTCAGGACAAGCACGACGCCATGTGGTTCGGCACAGACTACGGATTGATCAAGTATGACGGCGTCCGGTTCACCACGTACACCACTGAAAACGGTCTTGCGCACAACGACATCTGGAGCGTCATCATCGACCGCGATGGACTGCTCTGGATCGGCACGTTTGGCGGTGTGAGTCGATTCGATGGAACGACGTTCACCGCGTTCCCTCTGCCCGCGGTTGAACCGAATCTGGATGTCGGTGTCACGAGCGCGCGCATGGTGATGTGCATCATGCAGGACAAGGCGGGACGTATGTGGTTCGGCACGCCCGGCGGAGTGTTCGTATACGACGGCAAATCATGCACAAACATCTCGGAGGCGGACGGCCTTTGCGACAATTCGGTGAACGACATACTGGAAGACCGTCAGGGACGGATCTGGTTCGCGACCCATCACAACGGCATCTGCTATCGCGTCGGGGATAAGTTCACGCACATCACCGCAAAGGACGGCGTGAACGGTACAGAAGCGTGGGATCTATACGAAGATCCTGCCGGCAACATCTGGTTCCCGATCGAGAACTCAGGTGTGTACCGCTACGACGGCAAGACCTTCACGAATTTCGGAGAAGCCCAAGGCCTGACCACCAACGCCATTCAGTGCACCTACCAGGATCGAACGGGGCGACTGTGGCTCGGCGGCTGGCAGGGCCTGTTCCGTTACGACGGCGACACCATCATCCGCGTCGGCAAGGACGGACCGTGGGACGCCACAAAGCCGCGTTGACAGACCCCTCAACCCGGTCCAGCTTCCGCCCCGCCGAGATTTGACGCCCACCCCGCGGGCGCCGACTCGCGCGGCCAGGGCTGCGGCGCAGGGCATCACCCCTTCAGCGACGCCATGTCGATCACGAACCGGTACTTGACGTCGTTCTTGAGCATGCGCTCGTAGGCGGCGTTGATGTCCTGGATGCGGATGGTCTCGATGTCGCACGTGATGCCATGCGTGCCGCAGAAATCAAGCATCTCCTGCGTCTCCGCCACGCCGCCGATCAGGCTTCCGGTGAGGATCCGGCGCGGGAAGAACAGGCTGAACGAGCTGACCTGCTGCGGCTTCGGCGGCGCGCCCACGAGCACCATGGTGGCATCGAGCTTGAGGAGCGCCAGGTAGGCGTCCAGGCCATGGTCGGCGGAGACCGTGTCCACGATCAGGTCGAAGGATCCGGCATGCGCGGCCATGGCGTCGGCATCGCTCGAGATCACCACCTCGTCGGCGCCGAGGCGCTTGCCGTCGGCCACCTTGCGCGGGCTGGTGGTGAAGAGCACGGTGTGGGCGCCGAGTGCGTGTGCAAACTTCACGCCCATGTGGCCGAGCCCGCCAAGGCCCACGATGCCCACTTTCTTGCCCTTGCCGGCGCCCCACTTGCGCAGCGGGCTCCAGGTGGTGATGCCGGCGCAGAGAAGCGGCGCGGCGCGCGCGAGGTCGAGGTTGGCGGGCACCTTCAGCGTGAAGGCCTCGTCCACCACGACGCGCTCGGAGTAGCCGCCGTAGGTCATGCCGCCAAGGTGCTTGTCCGGCGAGTTGTAGGTGAAGGTGGGAAGCGATGCGCAGAACTGCTCCAGGCTGCGCTTGCAGCGGTCGCAGGTGCGGCACGAGTCCACCATGCATCCGACCGCAGCGATGTCACCCACCTTGAACTTGCGCACGGCGGAGCCGACGCGCGTGACGCGGCCGACGATCTCGTGCCCGGGCACCACCGGATGCACCACGCCGGCCCATTCGCCGCGCGCGGTGTGCAGGTCGCTGTGGCAGACGCCGCAGAAGAGGATGTCGATCTCGACATCGGTGGCCAGCGGCTCGCGGCGCTCGATCGCGTGGGGGGCAAGCGGGGACGTGGGGGTCAGCGCGGCATAGCTCTTGGTGGACATGGGGGCACAAGGCTATGCGCTGTCGGTCCGAACGTGGGGTTCCAACGGCAACAGACAGGTGAACGGCGCAAACCTCGGCATCGTGCTTGCGGGTTGCGGATTTACCGCCCGCCCCGAGGGATTTGACGCCCGCCCCGCGGGCGCCGACTCACGCGCGGGCTGACGCGCAGCGTCAGAACGCAGCGACGCAGCGCAGCTGCGGCGCCCAGACCGACCCCGGAACGACAAAGCGGAAGGCGCTCGGGCCTTCCGCTTTGGAGTGAGGAGTCGGGCTGGCGGGATTTGAACCCACGACCTTTTGACCCCCAGTCAAACGCGCTACCAAACTGCGCTACAGCCCGAGCAATGCAGAATTGTAACGCCAACCACCACGCCTCGCGCCCATCGCGAACCGCAGATAACCCACGCACAATTTGCTCAGAACGGCACCAACAATCCAACCTGCCCGCCGTACCGCTGCTTGTCCGTCATGGCTGCTCCGTCGAATGCGATGTACGCAGTCACACCCTTGATCGTGGCAAACTCAACACCCGCTTGGAAGTTGGCGCCGTACCGATCTTCTGGCGAACTAGCCATCTTGGTCGGCTCGCCAAGATTGAAATCACTGGTGTAGGTCGGCGTCCATCCAGAGCCAACCGGAAGCTGCGCAATGAAGCCCGCACCGATGTACGGCGTCAGAATGTCACTACCGATCTTGAACTCCTGCAGCAAGCGCGTGCCGACTGTGGGTTGCCACTGGTTGGCGCTCTGTGAGTCAACCTGCAGATTCAAACTCTCGGCGCCATCTTCGTTGTATGAACCGCCCCAATACTGCGCCCACGCCACGCCGACATACGGCTGCAGAGTGGTCTCATCATTGACCTTCAGATTCAAGCCCGCTTCGCCACCGAAGGAGAGCGACCACGCGTCGTTGGAGGATGTGGCCGTACGGTTGAGGCCGATCGTTTCAATCTCGACGTTGCGCGTTCGATTGATGTCGTTGTAACCACCCATGCCGAAGCCCGAGATGTAACTACCACCACCCGCGGGTACCCAGCTTCCGTAGATGCCAGCCATCACCGTGGTCACATTTTCATACTGCGATCCATAAGCGGTATCCATGGTGATCTGCCCTGGTCCAAGACCGGCGAAACCACCGATGATTCCGCCGCCGTCAACGGCCCAGTCCATACCAACGAGCGCCGCGCCGATCGATGCGTCATAGCCGCAATCGGTGCACGGATCGCCATCCACATTTTCCCAGAATCCGTAGCCACGGGTCCACGCACGCGCGCCCTCATCAGGGGTTGGACCGTTGAGCGGCGCTCCGAATCCTTCTTGCACTTGCGGTGCCTGACCACCACTTGCATCGGCGGCCTTGACGGCTGCCGAACCAATGGCGCCGTCGCGCATCTGCATCAGGCGCAGCATGGCGGTCTGACCAGCCATGAAGTTGGAGTCCATGACCACGCTGGGCGTGGCGTAGGGGTTGCGCTGTTGAGTGGCGGCGTAACTTGCCGGCAACTCTTCTGGCTCAACAAGGAGAAGGAAGCGGCTTGCGATGTCACTCGCATCAGCGTTGCCGACGGCCTGCACAAGGCGGAGTCGGTCATACAACTCATTCATTTCTTCGCCGGTGACCGGGCCACACGGCGTCTGGAACAGCTCTTCAGGTGGAACATCCAAGCCCGTCATGGAAATGGTGGCCCCAGTCGTATCGAACACCGTGGTAATAGTTGCCAAGCCATAGGTGACTGAACCATTCACTGCCAACGTAAGCGCTTGTGTGTCGCCAGTGCCTGGATCAAAGAGCAACAGCATTGCCGACGTGAATGCACCGCTACCCGCATCCGGCGATGAAATCAGGCGCCACGTCTTAGTGACGCCGGCACCAGGAACCAGGACGCCCGGGGCGAGATCTGAGTTACGCACCGCAACAAGCGCACCATTCATGGCAGCGGTCCCGGTAACCACCACCCGATCAGACTCACGCTGATCCAGCGCACTCTCCGTCAAGAACACGTTCGCCTGCAGTGTCGAAGCGGCGGCAAGCGAGAAGTTGCCACTGACATTCAGCGTGCCGGCTCGACTCGGATCACCACCACTGGCGATCAACGTTGCGTCATCGATCCCGAGATTGCCATTGATGACCCCGGTGGCATTGAGAAACGACCCACCGCGGCCGATCACCGAACTACCGATGGTTCTGCCATCCATGGTGAATTCGGTGTCGTTGATGTCCAGTCCACCCAACAGCGCGGATGCATCACCGTTGAAATTCATGGTGAGACCGCGCACTTCTAAGGAATCGGCCTCGGATGATGTGATGGCCGTGTTCCAGTCAAGCGTGCGACCTGTATCGCTAAACACCAACGCATCTCCGACGACTGCCAAATCCTGACCCACTGCGCTGGCAAAGTCGATGTCAAAGCGCACCGATGCATCGCCGATACGGATTCCGGCATCGCCAACAGCACCAGTACCGCCGACAGCAACCGTTCCATCCTGCACATCAAGCGTGCCGCCGTAACTACCGAGAAGGTTGAGTACCAACGTACCCGTGCCGAGTTTCACCACGTCATTGGTGCCGACATCAAAGATCGTGCCTTCAACCGTTAGCGTTCCGGGCGCTATGTCAAGAGTAATGTCGGCATTGTTCGCTCGGACATCGCGTGTCAGTGTGTCGGTACCGCCGCCAAGGTCCACTGCAAGCACTGGCACGCCCTCGCCTGATCCGCTACCAAAGATGATCTCGCCCGCTCCAAGTTGATCACTGGAACTGATCGCAAGCGCTCCGGCTTCAATAGTGGTGTCACCGGAATAGGTGCTTGCCTCCGTCAAGGTCAGCGTTCCGGAGCCACGCTTTACCAAGCTGGCGGTACCGCGGTACTCGGGGGCAACCAGGCTGGTGGTGAGATCCGTGATGCTGCCCGAATACTGCTGATTACCTACAACATTAAAGGTCACCGCCGCCGCGGAACTAATGTCGGCCTCAATGATTCCATCCGTGCCGCCGAAGGTCGATTGCAGAAAGTCCGTATCAGACACAACCATGTCGGAAATGATTCCGTAGTTGTAAACCTGCTGGCGCGGGTCGCCACTGACGTGACTGAGTTGGTACGCAAGCCCCGGCTGCAAGATGTCCGTCTGCAGGCGTGGCACAGCGTCACCGGGGGCGAGGAGCAGCACAGAGCCGGACACAGTCCAGTCTGCGCCGAGGTTCCAGCCAGTGAGCGTGGAGTTCGCCAAGGCGGTGCCGCTCCAGAGACCGTTTGGTCCAAGGGCCACTGTCTGACCTGCTGACGTCAACTGGATTCCACCGAAGGTGGAAAGGTTAAGCGCTTCGAAATCCAGATTGAGGCCACCGGCTCCGGTGAGGTCCACGGTGTCACTGATCGAGAACTGCGTAGCACCGCCCGGGCGGAAGACGGTCATCGTCAGTATGCCTGCGGTGTATGACAACTGGAACGTATTACCCAAGGCCGGATTCTGATTCCAAAATGTAGGATCTGTGCTTGCGGCGAATCCGCCGGCATTGGTTACCACCAACTGTTGGTCGGTGTTGATTCGAGCACCACCCAGAATCGCCCCTTGGTAGGTCGCCGGCTGTGTCTGGCCGTACTGCAGGCGCGTGCTAGCGCGGAAGTCTGCCGGGTTAAGCGTCGCTGCGGACTGTGCACTGATCACCTGCGCTTGGGCAGCCGTGACTGCAAACAGCACCGAGGGAGGCAGAACCAAGCAATGAACGCGGGTGAATAGATGGCGACGAATAGATCCCATAATTAACAATTCTCTCAAGAATCGCGAAATTTGGAAAGGTCGATGATGCAAATGGATGACGTTTTACGTTTATCAAGTGTCCAGTGGTCTTTTTCCGTCACACTGCCTTTTCCCTGTTTATTTTCCTTAATTCCCTGAGAGACAAGAACATAATGTCATTTCGCCCCCTTTTGCCTCTGACCTGCGTGGCAGTAGCGTCGTGCCCTGCGTTTGCTGGCATCGACCTCTATACGGCCAACGTCAAGCTGTACAGCACCCCCAACCAACAGACCGCGGCCTTTGGCAACTCCTATGGTTCCCTCACGGCTGAACTCGCCACCGCTACCTTCGGGAATGTGACATCCACCATCACCACGGCAGCGACCAGTATCACCATGAATTCGGCTATGGCCGTCACTGGTGGCGTTGATGGCGAGGGCAACTCGTCTGCCCTCTACAACTTTAATGAAGCCGTGCTGCTGACCGTCACATGGAATTGGACCCAAACCAATCGCATGGGTAGTTGGAGTGTTCAGAACGTGGGCGGCGCCATCGCGCACAGCCTGGCCTTCAATGCTGGCGCGTTCACTTCGGTAGGTGGTGATTTCGGTCAAACCCCGAGCGGCACCTCGACCTTCGTCTTGGCTTCCGGGAATTACCAGTTCAACAGTGATTACCTCGCCAATTCCATGCCCGCGCAGTCCCAAGTGCAGTTCACGTGGGGAGCAGTTCCTGCGCCGGGCGCCTTGGCCGCGTTTGCGCTCATGAGCCTGAACGGCCGCCGTCGACGCGGTAGCTAAAGCCGTCACCCTCGATCGACATGCTAAAAACAACAGCGGGAGACGACCAATCGGTCGTCTCCCGCTTGTTTCAGGCGGACAGGGTGGGATTCGAACCCACGATACGGTTGCCCGTATACAGCATTTCCAATGCTGCTCCTTCGA
>JBILYM010000091.1:0-7808 GCA_044377725.1 Phycisphaerales bacterium | reverse complement strand
CATTCGATCACTGGCTGCGAAGCATTCACCGAACCGCGAAGCAGCGTGCCAGCAATGCCCTGCCACAGCGGAGTGCCACGCCATGTGACGCTGCAACGCGCTGCGGTACGAACGATCTGCACGGTGCGAGCCTCCTGCGCCGCTGCGACTGCTGCTACTGACTCCGGCGTCTGCGGAACACTCGCCTTTACATGATCAAACACGCGGCCACCCGGCAGTGCACGAAATGCGGCTGGAACGTCCGCAGGCGCAACGCGGGTCCACGCACCGTCAAGTGTGGACGCAGAGAACCAGCGCCCGGATGCCAGTGTCCACCATGCCACGGGGTCCGCGGTGCGCAGCAGTAGCGCGCGCGAGTTCGCCACCCACTGCACACCGGGTGCAACTTCAGCCAGAAGTGGTTCGCCATTCATGGCAATCAATACGGTTGGCTCGGTGACCACGATGACTGCAGGAAGTGCGGGAGGCGTGGCGCCCGGTGCAGGCGCGACTGGTGTGGCACCGGCCACTCCAGAGGGCGCCATCGGCGCAGTTCCGATGGCATTGATGACCGCAGCGGGTGGCGCGTCAACGGCACTGTAGCCCTGCGCAAACTGCATGCTTGCCATCCAGTGGCCATCACCCAGTCGAACCACAAACGATCCGTCCTGCGCTTGCAGCACAAGAAACGGTGTATTGATCACCTGTCGCCAGTTGGTGCCAGCCAAGTCTTTAAATTGCGGATCACCGTCAATAGTGATGAGCATGGCGCGCTGCCGCTCCACGCGAAAGTTTGGAACAAAGTCACCAAGGCCAGGCGTACCCGACGCTCGCGAATTCTCAATCTGCATGTCATGCACTAACGCGCGCCGAGTGATGCAAAAAGCGCGGTTCGCGATCGCTTGCTGAATGGCATCAATATCGTCCTGCGCCGCACCAACCCCGGCAAATGTCAGCGAATCCACTTGAAATGACGCAATCTCCAGTTCACCATCGTCAGCCGCTGACGCCGCCTGTGCTGACACCGTCATCACGCCAACATCCGCAGGCGAAACACTGGCTGCGCCGTTACGCATACGCGTCACGGCATGGGTCAGACCAACCATGTCGCCACCGTATGAATTGAATTGAGGTGCGTAAATCACGAAGCTGCAGTCCCCAGCACTCACGGTTTGCGGCCATGAGGACTCCGCAGCTGCTGGCAAACAAATGCACGCACCACATGCAATGGCGGTCAACCGAACAAGCATCCGCAGTACAGGCAGCAAAGTCAGCGATGTCAGCGATGTCCGCGATGTCCGCGATGTCCGCAATGTCATGGCTGCACCACCGCCTGACTGGCACTTGCGCCCTTGACCCGCTCAAAGGATGTCACCATCAGCTTGGATCGGCCAGCGCAGGTATCACGAACCAACTCAACATCCATCGTCATGCTGCCGATCCGCACCTTGTACTGACCAATGTCATCCGCACACATGGGCGACTCGCGGCGCGTTTGCATAACGAGGTTCCCTTCCTCAGGGTCAAACGTAAAGGACCCCATCACCGGACGCGGCTGCTCCTTGATGGCGATCGAATACAAACCACTCCGCGAAAAGGTAATCGTCGTCCCGCTTGCTGCTGCACGCCAGTCGCCCACGACTGCTGCATCTGGCTCCTCAACCTTTGGCCTGCCCAGGCAACCAACAAGCATGAGGGCGGAGATGACGATGAGTGCTGGCTTCGCGTGGAACATCACCGCACGGTAGCGGAAAGTTCCAGTGCAAATCACCCGCCCCGCCAACCCCCGCCCGTGAATCCCCGCTGCCGAATCAGGCCCTCGGCCGCGGCATCCATCGATCCCGATCGGCAAGGGAACGCGGATTGAACGGTCCGCGAATCCCAGCGCTGCGCACCGATTCCTCCGGCTCATGCCCACGCTGCTGTCGATCAAACAACTGCTTCCCCATGCCGTACTCATCCAGGTCCATGGGATGAAGGCAATCAATGAATTCTGAAGCCTCGGACTCTGGTGGCAAGCACCGGGTCGGCTCATCAAGAATGCGGTAATAGAGCCGTGCATACAGATCACGGTCACAGAGGTGATCGCTGTTGAGAATGAACACTCCGGAAGCGGCGAGTGCCTCTACTACGGTCCACAGCTCATCGTGCAGGTCCTCGTCGGCCGCAAGATCTTGCGGCGGGACCGGCACAATGTGATGCTCCAGCAACATGGCGCGCCCGGTAGTACTGGGAGCCATTTCCATGTCGTAGACAAGCGTCCAGTAGAAGCGATCGGTGTCACCACCAGCATCGCGAGCAGTAGCAACCAATTCATCAATGCGCGCACTTCGCTCGGAAGTCTGCGCGTTGCGTAGGGCGGTCGCTTCCCGCGCCAACTGCGCAAGGCGTGCCTGATCAAGGCCACCCCGCAGCGCGCGTCGGCGACGCACACGGCGTTTAGACCCTGTCACACTCCGTTGCTCCGGCGCACCAGACACACTTGCCGATCCATCAGCTCCATAACACATGATTCCACCTCCTCGGTTGAAGATCCTTGCACGCGCAAAGTACGCAGGACTTGGATCACAACCGGAAATGGCGGCGGAATTTCTCCGCACATTGCATATTCAGTAGCCGCACCCGCTTCAGTGCGCGTGAATTCGGAACGTCGGCGCGTCGCCAGAACCGCCCCGCACCTTCAGCACCATGTTCAGGCGCTCGCCAGGCAGCAGGGACACCAGGTTTGGTGAACACTCCATCCAATCACACTCCGGCTCAATCCACAGGTCACGCACCAAAGTCTGCGCGTGCACCTGAATCCACAAATCACTGACTGATCGCCCAGTAGTGACTACAAATTCCGGCTTCGTTTCCGGTTGCTCGCGGTCGGCGGCAAACCACCACCATGCGCGCATGCGGTCGCGATCGGCAAGCGGAATCTCCTCGCCGATTGCATCGTCCTGACTTGGCACATCAACCACAATTCCCTCAGCCAGCGCATCGTCCGGCGCACCGACCAGGTCCTGCACTTCCAGCGACATATCAACCGAACGTGGCGGAACCACAATGCGCTCTTGCGCCTGCGCGATGATCTTTCCATGAACATCGATCCGGCGAACAATGACATGTGCATTCCATCGCGACACGGTGTCATTCACCAAGACCACTCGCAGCGCGCGCACACCAGCGGCATCCGCAACCCCCACGGGCTGAATGGTGACTAACTTTGGAGCCGCTGCTCGACGCACCGCGTGGTACGCCGGTTTGGGTCGCATCTTGCCATCAATGATGCTCCAACTATGGCCAGTCCATACATCGTTGAGCTGCCAGAAGAGACTCCCGGATGACCGTTCCGGATGTGCCCGCAGCCAAGTGATCGCTGTCTCCATCGCCCGCGCTTGCAAGAGCTGCGCCTGCCAGTGCCACTCGGAGAAGTCACGCGCTGGACGAAACGCCGCATCCATATAGGTTGCGTACTGCGGCCCATCGCCGCCCGTGGCGCGTTGCCGCAATGCCAACGCGGGCGAGCCCATCACCAACGCCGCGTCGCCAAGCGCCTCACGTAATGACTGCATGTTGGCGGGACCCTGGTGGCCAAATTCACTAGTAAATCGGGGCACCATTGATCGATAGCCGTCCAACTTCAAGTCCCACGTGTGCCGATCGCCGTGGTCCGGATCATTGGCGTGAACATCAAGCGAACCACTCCACGGGCTGTCCACCCAGTACGGGCGCGTTGGGTCCAACTCCGCGCAGATGCGCGGCAACAACTCCGCCCAATATCCAATTCCCCACGACTGCCCAGGAGCCAGTCGCTCGCGGAATCCCCACGACTGCCACGCCAACACGTCTTCATTTCCACCGCACCACAGCACGATGCTCGGGTGCGATGCAAGCCGCTCCACTTGCTGCTGTGCCTCACGCTCAACCAAAGCCATCATGGGCGCGTCTTCTGGATACGTCGCACATGCAAACATGAAGTCCTGCCACACCAACATGCCGATTTCATCGCAATGCTCATAGAAGCAGTCATGCTCATAGATACCGCCGCCCCACAACCGCAACATATTGAGGTTGGCCGCTGCTGCAAGATCAATCAGCCGTTCAACCGTTCTGTCATCACGCGTGGCACATGGGAACAACACTGCGGGAATCCAATTGGCGCCCGTCACGGGCACCGCCACCCCGTTCACACGAAACGTGAACTGCGAGCCATGTTCATCCGCTGTTGTATCCAGCTCACAGGTACGCAGGCCAATCTTGCGAACGATGCGTTCCTTGGCACCCCGCACTGGCCACTCCGCTTCGGAGCCCGGGCCTGGCACTAATTCCACATGCAATGCATGCAGCGGCTGTCGGCCAATTCCGCGCGGCCACCAGCGATCCGGCCGCTCCACGTCAATGATTGCAATCCCCGTGCCGTCCGCATGCACTGGCACATAGACCACAATCTTTGACGGAAGCTTGGCACGTTTCTCTTTGCGATCGTCCTCTACCGGCGCCGATGAACGGGGCGGCATGCGCAACTCGCAGCGCGCCATCACCTTCAGCGGTGCAACATCTGCGTCACCAGCATGCGCGGTCGGACCGTCGATCGTTGCCGCCGATCGTTCCACGCGCACGTGCACTTCCACAGTCGCACGCGCGCCATCACAATGCGTTACCAAGGGACGCACCGCAGCAAGACGCACTCCGCTCCAGCACTCCAATTGCACGCTTCCAGGTATGCCCGATGTCGGGACGCGCGGACCCCAATCCCAACCAAAGTTGCACGCACTCTTCCGCATGAATGGATACGGAGTCCAATCGCCGTTCACCGGCCGCGCGCCAAGCAATCGCTCTTGCGCACGAACCCAATCAACAGGCGCTCGAATCGCCACGGTGATTTCATTCACCCCGACACGGAGCGCACGCTTCGCGGCAAACCGGTGCTGCACAAATTGATTCGCGGCAGTTCCAACTTCAATTCCATTAACGGTGACACAGGCGATGGTGTCAATCGACGCAAAGACCAATTCGCAGCACTCCTCGGTAAGTGCATCAGCACTCACTTCGATCGTCCCGCGCCACAGCCAATCTGCGTGACCAACCCATACCTGCTGAGCCTCGCCATCACCGTCATCAACCGGAACAATCACGCCGGCTCGCATCAGGTCATAGTGCACACACCCCGGTACTTCGGACGCAAACCGCGTGCCAATCACGCCAGCAGGCACTGCTGCACTGCTACACGCGGTGCATTCCACGGTCCAACCTTCGGCTATCGGTAACACGCTGATCATGGCAGAACGCTACCGCACCGAGCCGTCATCGGAGGCGTCTGGAGTGAATGCGCGTAGATCACGCCGCAATCGGAAGTAGTCGCGCATGCCGCCAATGACAAACCACACCATGACCGCAGTGCTTGTCACCAAAATCACCCACGTCCACACATGCCAATAGGCCGACCACTCTGCGTCGGTGACCGCGGTGCCCTGACTCTTCCGCCACACCATCCACGGCGTGCCGATACAGAACAGCAGTGTGAAACAAAGCGGCCAACTCAGCGTGATCCAAGCAACAAATCGGTCCCACCCTTTGTACTGACGATCAAATCCAATCTTCTCCCAGAAGGTCGCCGGTGCTTCGTCAAGCGCTGCATCACCATCAGTGCGGTACGCGCCACGATGCAGCAAACGGTCCAGATCAAATTGCTTGGTGCCGCCAGCAAGGCTCACTGTGACATAGAAGATGCATGAAGCAATCATGGCAATGAAACTGATCACCATGCCGGTCAGATTGGCGCGCACCCATTGGCAGCATCCGCCCCATGCGTTGAGGACCGCGCCAGCATCCGTAGCGTTCCACCCGTCAACCCACTCCTGCGGCACGTTGGTGGTGATGACTCCCAAACCACACAAGGTCATGCCAACAATCATTCCTGACCATGCGCCAGCGGTCGTTCCCCACCGCGTGTACAGACCGCCAATGATCGCTGCTCCGCCGCCGGCGACAAAGATGCTGGCACTCATTGCCGCAAACATAGCGATGTAAATGCCAGGCTCGTACCACATGCTGAAGCAGAAGGCGAAGATCGCTACGCCAAGTACCGCCGCCTTCAACAGCAGCAATTGCCCACGCGCCGACATTGGCTTCTTCCGGAACGGAAGCACCACGTCCTGCACAAAGATGCTTGCCCAAGAGTGCAGATACGCCTCATCGGTACTGATAGCCGCACCCAACATCGCCGCGACCACCAAGCCAAGAAGACCAGTAGGAAGCATGACTCCAAGCGCCAATGGCACGCGCATTTCCGACTGCAGTGCCTCGGTTGGCTGCAAAGCAATCAGATCCTTCAGAGGCGCCGCGGCCGCTTCATAGTCGGGATGCGTCAAAAACGCGCGCACCGCAAGCGGAATCAATACCGTCACCAACATCAAGGTTCGGTATCGCCACCCGTTCAGCAGTTGACCCATGCGCGCTTCGTGCGCAGTGCGGGCAGCACTGTTGTAGCCCTGATCACCCTGCCAAGCGCGACACGCGTAAAAGAGTGTGAACGCACTAATCAGCCAGAAAACCACGCCAAAGTTCTGCTCATCCTGCAATCCCAGTGGATTGAGCATGCTCTTTCCAGCGGGAAGCATCATCATGGTCTCTTCCAATTTCAGCCACGGGAACTTGAGCAGTACCCAGTAGCACACCACCACAAAAGTGCAGAAACAGAACACCCCTTGGAAGAAGTCGGTCACTAGCACTGCGAGCATTCCGCCTGCAAACACTAAGAACACGGCAAAGGATAGAAGCGCCACCATGACCGCCGGGAACGTTGGAAATGTTGCGCCAAGCAGTTCGAAGCGATCGGGCATGCCCAACATCGCCATGAAGAATCGCGCAGTAACGCCAGGGAAGATCGCATAGTTCAAGATGCCGGAAATGAACGCAACAATGCCACTGAATATGCGAAAGCGACGCGAGTAACGCATCTCAAAGAACTGCGCCAACGTCATCGCGCGCGTCTCGCGGAAGCGATAGATGACCCAACCGGTTACGGCGAGCAATATGAGCGATGGCCCTTCCATGTAGCCCCACCAGTACTGGGTAAATCCAACGTCGTAGCCAACCTGGAAATACCACACCAACGTGATCACGCCTACCTGCGCCATGTTGTAGGAGACGGTGAGCAGGTACCGCCCTGCCAAGCGATTGGCGCTCAGGAATCCGCTCACGGTGTTGGCGTGCCGACGCATGCTCCACGCGGAAAGCGCCAGCGCCACCAAGAACGCCACCACGATGATCCAGTCGAGCAGTTGCATGTCAGGAACCCGTTCCCGCTGACGCAATATCAGCGCGAAGTGTGATGATTTGGAACGGACGCACCGCACACCGCGTGGTGCCGGTGGCCGCGTCGTGCTCAAACCCGTCAATCTCCACAGGTCGCTCAAAGAGGTCGGTAGCGCAGACGGCGCTTACCGGGAATCCCCAGCGAATAGTGGCGATACCAGCACCGCCGCGCACTTCAACCACACGCAGCGCCATGCCGCCCGCCTGTTCCGCAGGTTTGAGCGCCGCAATCTCCAAGTGCGCTGCACCGGATGCACCAACGGCGACCGCCTGCCAACCATCAGCCAGACGCAATGACTGCGTGCCCGCGCGCTCGCCCGCACTCCGCACCATGGCGCCCACCAGCGGATGATTCAATTGCTCAGCGTGCGCATCAACTCCTGCCGCGCGCCAATCACCGCCATGCACCATGACCGAGTAGGTGAATCGATGATGTCCACGATCGGCGGTCGGATCTGGAAAGTTCGGCGCCTTCAAGAGACTCAGCCCCAAGACGCCATGCTTGGCGCTGCGGCCAAACTTGCCGT
>JBILYM010000359.1:0-2531 GCA_044377725.1 Phycisphaerales bacterium | reverse complement strand
CGTACGCCATCGGAAATATCGCGCTGGCTCTGATTCTTTTCTACGGCGGACTATCCACCGATGTCCGCAAAGTACGTGGAATTTGGCTGCCTTCCATCACGCTGGCCACCGTTGGCGTCCTGGGAGTAGCCGGAGTCACCGCGTTCATCATTCGCCTACTCGTCCCCAGCGCACCGTGGTCCGTAGCTCTGATGATGGGCGCTGTGCTTGGATCAACGGATGCTGCCAGCGTGTTGCAAATTCTGGCACGCGAACGTCTGAGTGGCCGCGTGCGGGAAATCGTGGAACTTGAAAGCGGATTAAACGATCCAATGGCATTCATTCTGGTGGCCACGTTCACCAGTATTGCCATGGGTGCCCCATTCGAAGTGTCCACCATCCCCACCATCATCTGGCAAATGTGTGCCGGCGCGCTGATCGGCGGGGGAATCGGCTGGCTCAGCAGCCTAGCGATTGGAGTGTTTGAGGAAGACTCGCCGGAGATTTACCCAGTCATCACCATTGCGCTTGCGCTGCTGGCGTACGGCATTGCTGAGTCATTGCATTCCAGCGGATTGCTCGCGGTGTTCATGACCGCACTGACCCTTGGAAACAGCGCGGATTTGCCGTTTCGAAGCACCATTGTTCGCTTCCATGCATCACTGGCATACCTCGCGCAGATTGTGATGTTCTTTGTGCTTGGCGTCTTGGTGATCCCTGAATCACTGCTCGACATTCGCGTCATGGCCAGCGGAACACTGATTGCCTTGATCTTGGCATTTGTCGCGCGGCCATTGGTGGTCACGCCGCTTTTACTCTTGTTTCGATTCCCCATTCGTGAATCGCTCGCCGTTTCATGGCTTGGGCTACGCGGCGCCGTACCGATCATCCTGATGATGATCCCGATGAATGCCGCACGTACCAGCGAGGGTCAGCACAATTTGTCACGGGCCTTTGCGGTGGTGTTTGTGTGCGTGGTGGTTGGCAGCATCATCCCTGGCTCGACGGTGCGATGGGTGATGCGAGTCTTGCGCGTCCGGCTTGCGCCCATTCCGCGCCCATCCACCACCATCGACATGGTCACCAAGACACCGCTCGATACGTGCATGATGATCATGGTGGTGCAGCCCGGCTCATCCATTGATGGCAAATATCTGTCCGAGGCGAAACTGCCCGGCGAGATCACCATTGCGCTGGTCATCCGCGGCGCACGGACCCATCGCGTGCGTGGCGACACTCGATTGGAAGCCGGGGACGAAGTTGCCCTGAGTCTCCCGGAACGCATGGTGCCGATCGCACAGGTGCTATTCGGTGAGGTGCGGGAGTGAGTGAGTGAGTGAGTGGGCGGGCGAGTGGGCGCTGCGTGTTGGCGCTGCGTGCGAGCGCTGCCATTCAATCGCGGCGACTAATGTCCATAATCAGAATGAAATTCATCAAACCGCCGAGCGCAATGAACAGCGTTCCGAATTCATTCGCGGAACCCAAGCCTTTAAACGATGACATGGTGTGCTTGCCTGACACCGGGCGCCCCAGCGGATCAAGCGGCGCGGGCGCGGGCAAGAGTTCCCCAACCTTGCCGGTCTTCAGAATGTTCTGATTCGTCCAGTCCGCGGCGAGGGCGATCGGTCCGTTGCCACTTTGTGCAATGAACCACGGCGCGTCCTCAACACTATCAACGGCATCAATGCCGCCGATGAGAAGTCCGCAGCCGAACATTCCCAGAATGGCCGCCATCCCTAAGAATCCGCGCTTGCGGTGTCCAAGCACCACGTGTCCAAGCCCTGGAAATGCCCAGTTCAATACTGGACCCTTGATGCCCTGACCACTTGCGCCCAAGATGATGGCTGCCACCAAGAATGCGCCGCCCAGCGCAAGCGAGGTTGGAATCATGGCCATCATGGGTGACGCGTCCGCCAGCACGGTGTGCGCGCGCATTGACTGCATGAGTTGTGCGGCTGGCTTGGGAGCCTGCACAGGCGCCGCAGCATCCCCAGCCTTTGCATCCCCAGCTTGGGCAGGCGCCGCGGGAAGAACAGCCTTGCCCTCGGCAATCCCTGCTGCCCATGCGATTCCCTCGCGCAGGTGCTGACGAAAGAGGGGCTCGGTGTAACTCTCTTTGGTGTGCCCGCCGGCCGTGTACCAAGCGCGCCCGCCCTCAAAGTCGTGGTACCACATGATTGGATGATCGCCACCCATGGATGCCTTGCCCGGGTTGTAGCTCTTCTCATCAAGCGATGCCAAGACGTGCACATTGCTCCGCGGGTTTGTGCGGAACGCGTACCACTCGTCCAGTCGCTTCCATTCCGCGGGCAACATGCGAGTACTGGGATGCGTCCGGTCCTCAACAACGACGGTCGCCTCTTGATTGACGGCTGGATGCCCTAAAAACCACGCGCCCGCCAACTTGCCGTACCACGGCCAGTCGTATTCGGTATCCGAGGCGGCGTGCACCCCCACCCACGCGCCACCGGCATGGATGTACTGCTCGAACGCCTTCTGCTGCGCGTCGTCAAGCACATCTCCAGTGGTGGAGAGGAACACCACCGCGCGAT
>JBILYM010000358.1:0-2537 GCA_044377725.1 Phycisphaerales bacterium | reverse complement strand
AGAAGCACCAACTCGTCGTAACCCTCAATCTCGCCGAAGGTGCGCGAGAGCGGCTCGATCGGGTCCGCGCCGTAACCCGCGAAATGCTCGCCCATGGCTTTCACCACGCGGGCGGGAGTGTCAAGCAGACCCTCGCGCTGCGGATCCTCGCCGATATAGCGAAGGATCTCGCGGACATGGACCATGACTTGCTCGGGTGTTGGGCGGGGTTCAGGCATTTGGAAAGTCTAGGCAACCGACGCCAATGCGTCTTGGAACTGATACATACCGATTTCTAAGCCATCCAGTGTTTCCACCAGGAAATGATCTCATGCAACCGGTGAATCCGCAGATCCGGCGGCCCCATGCGGCTGAGCCCGTGGCTGGTTTCGCGCGGGTAGCGAACGAAGCGGACCGGAACACCCAAGGTGCACAGCGCGGTATGAATTTGTTCGCTCTGCTCAATGTTGCAACGAAGATCGCCTTCTGAGTGAATCAAGAGCATCGGGGTCCGCACATTCTTGAAGTGCGCGATGGGGCTGGCGCGCCACAGTGCTTCCGGGCGATCAAACGCAGCGCCCTTCCAGTAGCGGTTCGGAACTTCCGGATGATCGCTGTTGCCAGCCTGACTCACCAGATTGCTCACGCAACGATCACTGATGGCCGCGCGGAATCCATGATCATGCGCCACGGCCCAGTTTGCCATGTAGCCGCCGTACGAGCCACCCATGATTCCGATGCGCGCGCGGTCAATGCCACGGTCGGCGCGCATTGCTGCGGCGACGGCCTGCACGTCGGTCCAGTCCTTCGTGCCCCACGCGCCACGGATCGCGGCAGTGTGCTTCACGCCGTAGCCCTTCGAGCCACGTGGATTGGAGAACCACACTTCGTAGCCCTGCGCGCAAAGCAACTGAAATTCGTGGAAGAAAGTGAGTCCGTACTGCGCGTGCGGACCTCCGTGCACTTCAAGCAACGCGGGCAAACGACCCTTGGCGCCACGCGGACGCATCGTCCAGCAATGCACCTTGTGGCCATCCTTTGCGGTGATCCAGCGCTCCTGCGGCTCGACCAATTCAACCGATGCAGCCAGCGCATCATTGAATGTGGTGACGCGCTGCATGGCGAAGATGCTTCGCTCCACTTCAAGGACATGAACTTCACCCGGTTCAATGGGCGCAGAACGAACGCAGGAGAGACGCCATCCGTCTGAGCTGAACGTTCCGAGTGAGAATTCCGCGCCCGGCTCAGTATGGAACGCCACTGGTCCGCCATGCGCGGAGACGCTTGCGATGCGGCCGCTACCGTGCCAGCCTGCGCGGAAGAAGATGGCGGTGGAATCAGGGAACCAACGAATCTGCGGCTCAAACGCCGGCTCGCCCGCGTCACTCAGTGTGGATGCCATCAGACAGAGATCGGTCTTGGCGGTGAGGCATGTGGTGGTTCGCGCCGCGCAATCATGCACAAAGAGTTCCACATTGGCGGTGCCGTACATGCTGTCAGTGCCGGTGCGACCAGCCCACGCGATTCGAACACCGTCCGGACTCCATCGCGGTTGCGACTTGGGACCCTTGGGGATACCGGTGATGCGCGATGTTCGATGCTTGCCACCAGCGCCCAAATTCACCAGAAACAGTTCGGATTCCGAAGGATTCCAGGAAGCGCGCGGATCAATGTTGCCGGCAACTACCAGCGCGCTGCCATCGGGCGCCCAATCCCATGAATAGAGACCAAGCGTGTCGGCGAATACTTCTTCAATACTGCCGCGGTCCAGATCCAATACATGCAGCGCAAAGCGCTCGGAGCAAAAGTATCCGTCGCCATCGAGGCGATAGCACGCGTCTTCAACGATGCGCGGCGGAGTGGAGAGCCCGTGCTCGTCACGTTCCTTCTTTGCTTCGGCGGTCCACTCGTAGGCAGTGGGTCGGAAGCCAAAGGCGAGCCGTCGTCCACAAGGGCTCCACGCAAGATCGCGAACGGTGCCGTGCGGCATCGCCACCAGTTCACGCGCAGTGCCGCCCTTACTTGCAACAATCATGATGCGCGGCGCAAGCACAGCGTCGTTACGAATGAACGCAACCTTTGTTCCATCCGGGCTCCAACGCGCGAGCGCATCTTTCGGCCCCTTGGTGATGGCGCGCGGAGCACGCTTGGCCTCCGCATCGGCAACCCAGACTGAAGTCTCATAGGAATTGCGCGCGCTCACCACCTTGCGCTGAAACAGCACGCTGCGTCCATCAGGAGACATCTGCGTGTCGCCAACACCCACAAGGCACAGCAAATCCTCCGGAGTGATGGGACGGCGACGTGCCGCGGCCGGAGCCGCGCGCTTTTTGGTGGTCTTTCGTGCTGCCATAGTTCGGCGATGGTAGTCCGGACAAGGCGTGCATTTCCTACAATGGCCGCCCCATGTCTGACTCCCCCGCTGCCAATTCCCCCGCGCCCGAAGTTCCTGCCAAGACCATGGAGCAGATTGTTGCCCTGTGCCGGCGCCGCGGCTTTGTGTTCCAGTCAAGTGAAATTTACGGCGGCATCAATGGCTTCTGGGATTACGGCCCGCT
>JBILYM010000357.1:0-2539 GCA_044377725.1 Phycisphaerales bacterium | reverse complement strand
TGCGTGAAAACGGCAAGATGCCGCTGGGCACCAAGGCGCTGCAGGATGTGATTTCCCGCGCCGAGGCGGAAGGCAAAGTCACTGCCGTGATGTATCTCGAGCAAGGCGCCTACCTTGAGGGGAATGGCGATGTTGCTGGTGCCGACGTCGCGTTCGCAAAAGCAGGTGTACTGCAGGATCCGAAGAAGCGCGAAGTAGACGCAGCACTTGTAGAGGTGGAGTCTCGCCGTGGCAACACGAAGCGTGCCATTGAATTGCTCACCGCTGTGATGGGCGACACCCCGCAGCTTGCTACCTTGATTCGATTGGCTGACTTGCAGATTGTTTCGCGAAACTATCCCGATGCACAGGCAACGCTCGCGCGGATCCGTCCGCTGCTTGGTGCTACCACGAATTCGGAGGTGCAACGTCAGTTCGAAATGCTTGTTTCTGGCGTCGCTGCCGGTGAGGCAGATGAGCTGCGCAATGCCAACAAGTTGGATGAATCAAAGGCCAAGATTGACGAGGCACTCGCTGCTCTGAGCCGCGCGGAGACGGTGGCGCCAGCGGACCTTTTTGCGCCGTTGCGTCGGGTTCAGTTGTTGCGAGGTATCTCGATCGCGCAGCAAGACCCAGCCAAGCTTGATACAGCCATTGCCGAAGCGGATCGCCTGCTTGCGCGTAATGCCATGTATTGGCCAATGGTCTCCATGCGCGTCGACCTTTCACTTGACAAGCGGGATATCAAAGCCGCCATCGGTATCTTGGAACGATTCTTGCAAGCGCAGCCTGCCAGTGACGAGGCGCGCACCCGTTTGATCGATATGCAGATTGCCACCGGCAATGTGCCGCGCGCCATTGAGGTGTCTCGAGGCGGCGTTGACCTTCGTCCGCAAGACCCGGTATGGGCCGAGCGGCTGGGCGATTTGCTACAGCGCACCAACGACTCGACCGGTGCGGCGCGTGAGTTTGAGCGCGCCTTCACACTTGATCCCAAGTCAATGGTTTACCTGGAGAAGTCAGCGTTGGCCCGTCTGGGCTCTGGTGACGCAGCCGGCACACTCAACCTGTTGCGTGGTGCTAGTGATCTGGCTGCTCGTTCGACGGTGTTGCGAGCGGTGTCGGCCGCGGCGTTGGCCAAGAGTGGTCGCCGTGACGATGGTCTAATTGCTGGGCGCGAGGCGTTAGCCGCTGCGCGCAATGCGCCGGACGGTTCGATCGGCAACACCGAGCGCACCGTGAGGGTTCTGGGCCAGATGTTTGCCGCAGACAAGACCGCAGACTTTGAAGCATTCCTGACACAGGGTGGAACGGCGCCAACATTAGTGGAAGAAGCGATCTTGGCAGACGCCTGGAGCCTTAGCGGACCAACTGGTTCCGACAAGGCGCTTGAATGGTGTTCGAAGGTTGATGCACGCGCGGCTGCCGATGCCAAATCAGTACCACCGAGCGTGGAATCTGCAGTCGCGCTCACGCGCGGTGTGGTGCTGTACGGAAGGGGCGACATGGAAGGCGCGTGTACGGCATTTGCGCGTGCAGCTCAACTTTCGAACAGTAATCCAGCGGCTCTCAATAACGCTGCATATTTGCTCACCAAGGTTCGCAAGGACTACGCGCGAGCATTTGAGTTTGCAACGCGCGCGGTGCAGTTGGCTCCCGCGCAGCCTGATTACTTGGACACACTGGGATTTGTTCTCTTGCAAATGGGACGACTCACAGACGCTGAGGATGCTTTGAATAAGTCTGTTGCGGCGTCGCCCACCACCTCCGGTTTGCTGCACCTTGCGCAGGTTCGTGCGGCGCAGGGAAACATCGGTGACGCTCGGCAGATCCTCGACCGTGCACGGGCACGTCCGGCTGATCCAGATAGCACCAAGGACATTGAAGCTTTTGCAGAAACGCTTAAAGGTAAATGACCGCGGGGGCAACCACGCCCCCAGACAGTTGACGCTCGGGAACCATCCCTAGGAAACACCATGACAGCTGCGAATCCATCATCGACTCCATCCGCCGCCGCCCCGCGACCAGCTCCATCTGGCGGTGCGCCGCGTGGCGGGCGACAACAAGCACCAACCATCGACCCTGTGCGCGTGCTGCGACAACATGCATGGCTGCTGGCGGGCTCTGCTGGCGCTGGTTTGGTGCTCGGTGTCATCGCTCACTTCACATGCTTGTTTCTGTATCCCCTGTGGGGCAGCACGGTTCTCTTTGAGATTCGGCCAGAAGTGACCGGCGCCAAGGACGCAGTGACCCGTGAAATTGTCCAGGATGAAGCGATCGCGCGACTTGGCCAGACTGAGTCACAGAAGATGACATCCAAGTCAGTACTTGAAGCTGCCATGAAAGCGCCCGATATCGCTACCACCAAGTGGGGTCAGCACTACGACACGGTTGATGATCGTGTGAAGCAACTGGAAGACACCCTGCGTGTTGGTCACCGCCGTGGAACCCAGCTCTTCACAGTGACGTGGCGTACCTGGGATAAGAGTGACGTTCCCGTGGTGATGAATCGTGTGGCGGACACCTATATGTCCATGCGCGAGAGTGAAGAGAATGAGCG
>JBILYM010000356.1:0-2558 GCA_044377725.1 Phycisphaerales bacterium | reverse complement strand
CGAGGCTGTGCGCGGTGATCGCGGGCGTCGATTCAAGCGGTGGTTTCCGGGTCCGTCCGAGTGCCACGCGGGCACGATACCTGCGTACCCTCCCGGTATGTCAAAGCTAGCGATCGAGCAATTTCCACTGGGCACCTTTCAGACCAATTGCTATGTGGCATGGGTGCCCGCTTCCGATGGGAGCGCGGTCGGGCGTGAGTGCTGGATCATTGATCCGGGCGAGGATCCGGAAGAAGTGATCCAGTTCGTCCGCGCTCAGGGTCTCGTTCCGAGCCACATCTTGCTGACCCACGCACACGCGGACCACATTGCTGGATTGAACGAGGTGAGCGCCGCGTTTCCTTCCGCGCGGGTGTTGCTGCACGCCGCGGAACACGCTTTCCTGAACGATCCGCAACTCAACCTCAGTGCGTTCATCGGCATGCCGATCACCACGCGCGGCGCTGATGGCACGTTGGCGCACGGCGATCAACTTGAACTTTCCGGATCGGTGTGGCGGGTGTTGCATACCCCGGGCCACAGTCCGGGGGGCGTGACGTTGGTGTGCGATGCAGCCAACGAAGCGTTCGTGGGCGACACCTTGTTCGCTGGATCAATCGGGCGCGTTGACTTTCCAACCAGCGACGCGGCCACCATGCATCGATCGCTGCATACGGTGCTGATGGCGCTGCCGGACGCAGTGCGCACACATCCCGGGCATGGCGGAGCGACCACGATTGGCGCTGAGCGCCGCACGAACCCGTGGCTTCAGGATGGCCGCTGGGTGGCGGATGGTTGAGCGGGCGCGGGCGCAGAAGTAGGCGTAGGTGTCGTCGCAGGTGCCGCAATCGCGGCGGCAGCGGCAAGACGTGCTGCGATCCACGCATCGATCCGCGTGCTCAGAACATCAAGCGGGATGGCGCCTGCTCCCAGCACGGCGTCATGGAAGGCGCGCACATCAAAGGCTGCGCCAAGTTCGCGTTCAGCCTTGGAGCGCATGGCACGGATGCGCAATTCACCAATCTTGTAGCCGCATGCTTGGCCGGGCCAGTCAATGTAGCGATCGACTTCGCGTTCGATGTTCATCTGGCTGAGCGCAGTATTTTGCTTCATGTAATCGATCGCGCGTTCGCGGTTCCAGCCGAATGCGTGGATGCCGGTATCAACCACCAACCGTGTGGCGCGCCACATTTCGTAGATCAATCGTCCGAAGTTCGCATACGGATCGTCCTGAAAGAAACCCATCTCAATACCCAAGCGCTCGGAGTAGAGGCCCCAGCCTTCAACAAACGCGGTGAAGTGCATGTCGCGGCGGAACTCAGGTTGATCGGGCAACTCTTGCGCAATGGAGATTTGTAGGTGATGGCCGGGCACGGCTTCGTGCAGCGAAAGAGGAATGACTTCATAGAGCGGGCGTTGCTCCAACGCGTACGTGTTTGCGCAGAACCAGCCAGGATTCCCGCCGCGCAGCGAGCCGGGCTGGTAGTACGCGGTGGTCTGCGTCGGCGCCATGAACTTGGGAATGGCATGCACTCCGTAGGGGTTACGCGGCAGAGTGCCAAAGAGCGCGGGAAGTTTGGCGTCGATCTTTTTGCATGTATCGCGGTAGCGCGTGAGCAATTCCTCTTCGCTCTTCGCGTAGAAACGCGAATCGCTGCGCAGGTAATTGATGAATGCAGTAAAGAGTTCATCGGCTGGCTGCACCATTCGCGCTGGCTCTGCTGCAAACCAATCGGTCGTACGAATCACCGCCAGCATCTCTGCGCGAATGCGCGCTACTTCGGCAACGCCAGTCTCATGAATAGCCTTGGCATCCATGTCGGTAGTGGTGTGCACGCGCAGCGCGTGGTTGTACCAATCCACTCCGTCAGGAAGATCCGAAGCGCTGACGGTGTTGCGGCACGCGGGGAGATACGTGTCAATGATCCAGTTCCGAGTCAGGCCAATTTGCAGCAGGATGGGCAACAGCGTCGCATCCAATTCCTTACGCAGGGCAGCTTGCTCCGCCGCAGGGATCGAATCAGGAAGCTTTGCGAACGGAATGCGCAAGGACTCCAGATTTCCCTTGATGACTGCATCAAACTGCGCGGGCAGACTTTCCATGGTGACCTTCGCGGGCATACGCCCCTCAGCCATGCCAAGTTCCATGAGTTCCTGCGCATCAAGGACCATCTGCGGAACAGCGCTCAGTCGCTTGATGTAATTCTGACAGTCTGCTGCCGTGCGAAATGGCACACGATCAGCCATTTGCGGAACGTCTTGTTGCGGTCCATTACGACCACCGATCGGCATGAGGAACGCACGGAAGCGGTGACCATCTTGCGACTCACGCATCTGCCGAGTAATCAGCTGCCATCCCAAGAGGTCATCACCGGCGAGTTGTGTGGAGTCAATCTCCATGAGCTCAGTCAAGAAGATGCCTTCTTGCGCATGTCTCTTCTCGATACCAACGATGGACGCGTCGGTGATGCGATCGGGACATGGAGTGAAGCGGCCGTTCGCGATGGCATCCTCGGGCCACTCGGTGTCACGCCAGCGCTGCATCTCGTCGACGAGGGCGAGCCAGCGGTCGCGCGCGG
>JBILYM010000355.1:0-2568 GCA_044377725.1 Phycisphaerales bacterium | reverse complement strand
GGCTCAAGCTTTGAGGCTGGACCCATGGCTTCGCCGAAAACGCGCTCAATGGGCGACCGCTTGGCGGAGCGGATGCGGTCGATGAACGGTTCGCCGGCGGGCATGTCGCGCTTGACGACGGCGATGCCTGCACCGTCTTGCCCGCGGTTGTGCTGCTTCTCCATCAGGAGATAGAGGCGGCGCAGCGCCCAAAGCGGGTCGCCAAGTTCGGATTGAAACCATTCCAACGGCTTCTTCAGCCGGATCAGCGCAAGACCGCATTCGTGGGTGAGTCGATCGCTCATGGGTTCATTCGGGGATATGAAGCGTAGTCGCGCGCGGCGTGGCGCGGAGGCAAGCGGTTCACGGCGAATTGGGAGGGCGCTGCGCTAATGCTTCGGCCGGCGCTTCATCAGCGCTTCATCAGCGCTTCACCAGCGCTTCACTCCCCGAACAGCGTGGCATGGTGCAGTCGGGGCACGGGCGTGAGCACTGCGGCCGGTTCATCTTGCGCGGAGATCACTAAGCGCGCATGAAGTTCCGGCGCGTGTTCGGCGTACATGCGCGAGACCAGCGTGGGACAGTTGCATTGTCGCGAGAGGTGCAGCAGTACCAACGCAGCAACGGGCTGTACGCGATCAACAGCGCGCGCTAGCTGCAGTGCTTCGTTGTTGGAAAGATGACCGCGACCATTCATGATGCGATCAATGAGAAATGGTGGGCGGTTCGACGCGCGCTGCATCGCAGGGTCGTAGTTACTTTCAAGTAGCAGAATGTCCGCACCGGTGAGAAACTCTTCGAGCCGTGGTGAAGTGCGACCGCAATCGGTTGCATGCGCGACGCAGCGGTTACCAACGGAAATGCGGAATGCGGTTGACCCAAGTGAATCGTGCGGCATCGGAAATGGTTCGAAGCGAATCCCGCAGGCATCAAAGCCGCCAGTGAATTCATCAAACCACGCGCGGTCGTAACCCATGGAGTGCACGGTGGCGCCGTGGCGGTCGCGGACCAAGAGCCGCGGGCCAGTCAGGCCTCCGATCGCTCGTTTCCAACCGGAATTCAGGTGGTCGGTGTCTGGATGCGTGAGCACCACGGTGCGCACTGACGCTGGGCTGAACCCGCGCAGTTCCATCCGCCGACGCGTTTCGCGCGGGGAGAAGCCGGAATCAAGCAGAACGATTCCACTTGGCCCTTCCACAACCACGCAGTTTCCTGAGCTTCCAGAGCCGAGGACACAGATGCGCAGGGATTGCTCGGCGTGGATATTCATGGAACGCCGTGACTGGCGAATGAAACGGTATTAGTCAACATCAATCGCCGCATGCCCGCGGCGCGCGCGACCGGAGCCATGGCAGATACCGCGCTTCGACGCCTTGATGAACGTGATGTACTCATCAACCACGGGATCGCCAGCGCGTGCTTCGAGAAGCGGCATCGCTTGCTGCGGCGCACAATCAGATCGATAGAGCATCTTGAACACCCAGCGCGTCGTCTCAATGGTTTCGCGCGTGGCGCCGGAGCGACGCAGCCCGATCAGATTGACGCTCGCGGCAACATCGATCGATGTGCAGATGAACCACGGCGGCAGGGCATTTGTCACGCCGGAGCAACCGCTGATAAACGCCCCGCGCCCCGCGCGCGCAAACTGATGCATGGCGGCAAGCCCACCAATGATCACTTTGTCAGCAACCTCAACATGCCCGCCGAGCACGGAACCAGAACCAATGATGCAATTGTTGGCAACCACGCCATCGTGCCCCAGGTGAGTGTTGGTCATCCAATAGTTGCCATCACCGATGCGCGTGGGGTCCGCGGTCTTGCCGCGATGCACCGTGGTGCCTTCACGGAAGGTGTTGCGGCTACCGATGACGCACCCCGCGCCGCCCTTCGACGCGTCAAAGCCAATATCTTGCGGCGCGAAGCCGAGGCACACGCTCGGATAGAGGACATTTCGGTCGCCGAGTTCAATCGGACCATTCACGATGGCGTTGGCGATCAAAGTGCAGTCTGCGCCGATCTTGACTGGGCCAACCGTACCGAGGACGAGACATCCGGGTCCGATGGTGGTTCGAGCCCCGATCTCCACATCACCCTCAATGACCGCGGTGCGGTGGATGATGGCGTCGGGGTGGATGCGGGTACCGGTCTGTGTTGCGGGTTGCGGGCACATCATGCGGGAAGTGTAGGGGCAGGGCGCGGCGGTTAGGCTTCAAATTCATGGAAGGCACGGCGCCAGAATTTGTGGTGGAACAGTTGGGGCGCATGGCCTACGCCGATGCGCTTGAAGTGCAGCGCGCCCGTCACGCGGCCCTCGTTGAGGGTCGGGCGGCGGGGGTTCCGCATCGGGTGCTGGTGGTGGAGCATCCGGCGGTGATCACCGTTACTCGGCGTGTGGGAGCCGCGGGGCACGTGCTTGCTGATGAGGCGCGTCTTGCAGCGGCAGGAATCTCGCTTTGCCAGACTGATCGTGGCGGTGATGTCACGTACCACGGACCGGGGCAGGTGGTCATCTATCCAATCGTTGACTTGCAACGATTGCATCTTGGCATCCATGCGTACATTCGCGCGCTTGAGGAGGCGGCCATTCGC
>JBILYM010000090.1:0-7898 GCA_044377725.1 Phycisphaerales bacterium | reverse complement strand
CACGCAACTTCCGACTGGTGGTGGCGCCGGAGTCCGCCCCCGATGACCGCGCCGGGTGGAACACCATTCTGCCGCAACGCGCGGATGCATCAGTCGATGACGCCATTGCTTTCAATTCAGGAATTGCAGTGCTGGAGCGCGTTGATGCAAATCCGCGTGTTCGCATCATTCCTTGGGCCGGTGGCAACGGCACGGTTGTGCCAGCTGACGAGTCTGCATACGCCATGACCTTTGGTGAGAACATGGATGCGGCGAACACTTCGGTGCGCATCGGTTACACGTCGATGGTCACGCCACGCACCACGATTGACGTTGACTTGGCAACCGCGGCGCGCACGGTTCGAAAGGTGCAGCCTGTCATTGGCTATCAACGCGATCAATACGAAACCGCGCGCGCGTGGGCACCGAGCCGTGATGGCAAACGCATTCCAGTTTCGCTTTCGTGGCGCAAGGACGCGTATGCCCATGATGGCAAGCATGCCATGCGCATTGAGGGTTACGGCGCGTACGGGTTCCCGACCGATGCGGAGTTTGATTCCGCTGCGGTGAGTTTGATGGATCGCGGGTTCCTGATTGCTGCCGCACATATTCGCGGCGGCGCGGATATGGGCCAGGATTGGTACGAGGACGGTCGATTGATGCACAAGAAAAACTCGTTCAACGACTTTGTGGACGCCACGGATTTCTTACGCAATGAGCAGTGGTGTGACGGTCGCATCTTTGCAACGGGTGGATCCGCGGGCGGTCTGTTGATGGGCGCGGTGGCCAATCAAGCGGGGAGCCACTACCGGGGCATCGGCCTCCATGTTCCGTTTGTTGATGCGCTCACCACCATGCTTGATGAGACCATTCCGCTCACCACCAATGAGTGGACGCAGTGGGGTAATCCCAAGGAATCAAAGGAAGCGTACGAGTACATCTTGTCATATTCGCCCTATGACAATTTGCAGGCAAAGGACTATCCGGCCATGTTGGTGACCACTGGACTCTGGGATTCACAGGTGCAGTACTACGAGCCCGCCAAGTTTGTGGCGCGCTTGCGTCGACTGCGCACGGACTCCAATCCGTTCTTGTTGCACATCAATATGGAAGCAGGTCACGGCGGCAAGAGCGGACGCTTCGAGCGCCTGCAACAGGCCGCGCGTGAGCAGGCATTCTTCTTGGATCTCGCGGGGGTTCAGAAGTAGCGCGATCGCTGGGTCGGCGCGTCCTAGGCGTCAGCGCGTCTGCTTGCAGCGATCGCATCCGGTTCGTTGCGAACGAATCCTGGAATGTACGTGCCAGCCATCGGGTGGGAGATGGCCCAACCCTGCGCGGCATGCCAGCCGTGTTCGGCAAGAAACGCCCACTGCGCAGCGCTTTCAACACCTTCGGCCACGCAGTCGATATTGAGCTGCCGCGCGTGACGGAGCGCGGTGTCCACCATCGCTCGATCGTCCGCTGTACCAGGAAGCCGTGCGATCACAGACTGGTCAACTTTGAGTTCATCAATCGGAAATTGCCGCAGCACGGCAATGCCCGCGACGCCTGTACCAAAGTCATCCACGGAGATGCGAACCCCATTGATTCGTAACGCCTCCAACTGCGGGCGAATGAGTAGCCCCTCATGTACCAACACGCCTTCTTGAACTTCAACCGTCAGGAGTCGGCCCGGCAATGCCGTTTCACTCAACGCCAGGCGAACGGCGTCTACCAGGTCGCCGCGTCGGAACTGGCTGGCGGCAAGATTCACGCTGACCGGAATGTCCATGCCTGCGAGCGACCACGCCGAGCACTGCCGGCATGCTTCGCGCAGTGCCCATCCTCCAATTTCATCAAGTAGGCCGGCGTCTTCAGCAATAGCAAGCAGGCGCGTCGGCGCGATTGACTCACCAGTGGTTGGTAGTTTCCAGCGAATCAGTGCTTCTGCACCAACAGTAGCGCCAGTCGCAATGCTCACCTTTGGTTGATACACCAACCGAAACTTCCCATCCTCCAGCGCATGCTGCAGCATGGTGGCCAGTTGCAGATCATTGAGCGCGCACGTGGCATCGGCCGCGTCATAGAAATTGATACGTGGTTGTGGACCATGGCGCGCGAGTCGGAGTGCTTGCTTGCTGCGTACCAGTGTTTGTTCGATGGGCGGCGCCTCATCCGCGGCAAGTTGCACCACACCCAAGGCTGCGCGAATGCGCATATCGATGTTGCCAATGCGCTCCGCTGGTTGGCCAGTTCCGCCCAGTGCGGCGAGCAGTGTTTTTGGTTGCGGTGTTGATCCTGGCAGCAATGCAATTGCTTCACCCGGAGCCTTTGCAAAGAGAAATGCTTGTTCCGGAATCAGTGCCCGAATACGGGCGCGCCACAATTCGTCCAGTGCCCGCAGGGTTTCGCATCCTTCGATCGATGCAATCGCACCGGCGTCTTCAAGTTCCAGGGTGACCACGAGCACCGGCCGTGGCATGGAGGCCAGCGCGGATTCGATCGCTTCATGAACACTGGCGCCAGTAATGGTGGTGGGCACGGAGCCGGGAATTCGCCGTTCTTGCGCACGGACAGCTTCGATGAGAAGCGCGGTGTCGGTTGGTATTGGCAGCGCGTCATCGGCACCAGCAAGTAGTGCGGCGCGGATAGCAGTGGCAGCGGTGACTTCTGATGACAGCAGCGCAATCACTTGCATGTGGCCGGAAGCGGCCGCGGTGCGGGCAGCGCTGCAAAATTCCGCAAGGGACATACCCACTGCACACGTCCCGAACAGTGCAATTTCCGGATGTTCTTCCGCAACACATTTCAGACCGTTTTCGGCATCGCTTGCGGATCGCACCTCAAAGCGCGCTTTGCGTAGTGCCAGGGCAAGGCGATCGCGTGTGGCAGGTTCACTCTCAACAAGTAGTACGCGGGTCATTGATCGGCGAGTCTAGCGTTATCAGTGGGTAACCTCGGATACCCGGGAAGCGCGGGACACATGAGCAACGCTAGACAACGGGGAAGCGCGGAACACATGAGCAACGCTAGACAACGGAGCGCCGCAATCATTGCGCGGAAGCGGACAACCACTGAACAATCACGGGCCACGCCATCCACGCAGCCGCCAGCGGCAGGTACGTGGCGAGCACCCATCGCACCGCCTTGCCGGTGACATGGACATTGATGGTTGCACCGATCCAGCTGCCCACCATGGCGGTGGGAATGAGGCAGGCAGCAATCAGCAGTGCGGGGATGAGTGCATTGCTTGGGGTGCTTGCGGACGACGCGGCGGTGCTGGTGGCTGCTGTTGCGGCTGCGGCGGATCCCGCGGCGAGGTTGGTCATGGTGGCGCCGTTGGCATCAATGGGCGTGTTCCAGAGGGTGATGGATTTCATGGTGGCTCCAACCATGGCAAGCGGAACCATGGTGCAGACGCTGGTGACCACCGCGCGTTTCATGGGAATCCTGGCCCACGCGCGCATCAGCGGTACGCCAACAACGCCGCCACCGATTCCAAGCAGTCCGCTCAAGAACCCCATGATGGCGCCGATGCCCGCGCCGCGCGCGGGCGACAGTTCGCGCGCGTCATCGGGGGAATGTTCGCTGCCGATGGCGAGCAGTCGAAACTCTCGCACCGCCACGACCATAAGAAACGCAGCGAATATCACGCGAAAGCTGCTGGCATCGATCACCGTGCTCGCGGCCACACCGGCCAGCACAAAGACGATGGCCGCCGGCACGATCCGCCGCGCGAACGTCCATTCGATCTTCCCCGCCATGAGGTAGCGACGGTACGCCGTGGAGGCGACCGCCACATTGCAGAGCATGGCAGCGCATTGCAGTTGTTGCTTGTCGGGGCTGATGAAGATGGTGGCGAGCGGAATGATTCCCACCGAGCCGCCGATTCCCAATAGACCGCCGATCATTCCTCCAAAGAGGCCAAATGCCATGTACTCGATGACGATCTGCAGATCCACTCGGAAAGAGTAACGGACTTGCAGGAAATAGGGCGGTCTTTGCTACGGCGGTTCCGCGTGGGCCGGATGATTGCGCTCATGCTGGTAACGATTCCAAGTTTCGCCCTGCAGGGCATCGACGCGGTCCGCTGTGATGTGGAAGTGTCGCTGCAGGCGCGCGGGCTGCCGCGCATCACGCTGGTTGGGCTGCCGGATCTGGCGGTCCGGGAAAGTATTGAGCGGGTGAAGAGTGCCATGTCATCGTGCGGATTCGATCCGCCGCGGCATCGCACCACCATCAGCCTGGCGCCTGCTGACTTGCGTAAGCAAGGACCGGCGTTTGACCTGCCGATTGCGGTGGCTCTCCTCATGGCCGCGCCACTGGAGGAGGGCAGTACGCGGGCAGCGAAGGTTCCGTGCATGGATGCGTGGATGTTGGCGGGTGAGTTGGGTCTTGATGGATCGTTACGAGCAGTGCGTGGGGCGGTGGGGATGGCGCTCCTAGCGCGCGCGCAGGGCTTGGAGGGAATCATTGTTCCGGCCGCGAACGCGCGTGAGGCGGCGATGGTGGAAGGGGTGGACGTGCGTGCCGCGGAGTCGTTGCCCGAAGTGGTGGCGTTCTTCCGCGGCACGCACACGTTGTTGCGTGCGGAGGCCATTGATGTGCGCGCGGCGATCGCGGGCGCGATGCATGATGTTGACTTTCGTGACATTCGCGGGCAGGGGCCAGCAAAGCGCGGATTGATGATTGCGGCCGCAGGTGGACACAACGCGCTCCTGATTGGCCCGGCGGGTTGCGGCAAAACCATGATGGCGCGTGCGCTACCTGGCATCATGCCGCCGTTGGAGCCAGAGGAGGCATTGGAAGTCACGCGGATCTGGAGCGCGGCGGGTGTTGGAGTTCCACGGTTAGTCACGGAGCGACCGTTTCGCGCGCCGCACCACACGGCAAGCACGGTGGCATTGGTTGGCGGCGGCGCTGCGGGCGTCCCACGTCCGGGCGAGGTAACCCTTGCGCATCACGGCGTGTTGTTCATGGACGAGTTGCCAGAATTCGGTCGAAGCGCGCTGGAAGCATTGCGCGAGCCCCTTGAAGACGGATTCATCACGGTCGCGCGCGCGCACGGCAGCGCCAGATTTCCAGCACGCAGCATTCTGGTGGCCGCCATGAATCCCACCGCGCGCGGCAATCGTCGCGACGGCACCAAGGGCGCGCGCGATCAGGAGCAATACATGGAGCGGCTGAGCGGTCCGATCGTCGACCGCATTGACTTGCATGTGGAAGTTCGCGCCGTCCCGTTTGAACGTCTTGCATCTGCGCCAACCGGTGATGGCACTGCCGAACTCCGCGCACGCGTCGTTGCGGCACGTGCCATCCAGCGTGCGCGCCAGGGCGCGGTACTGAATGCGCACCTCCGCGGCAAGGTGCTTGATACAAGCGCGGCGCTCGACGTCGCGGGTCGCGCGCTCTTAGGCGAAGCGATCGAACAGCTTGGCCTGAGTGCACGCGCGTACGACAAAGTTCGTCGCATGTCCCGCACCATCGCTGACCTGGAAGGAGCCGAGCAAATCACGGCAGTACACGTGGCCGAAGCGATTCAGTACCGAATCCTCGACCGTTACGCTGGGTAGTAAATTGGTGCCATTCACCACTGTCCCCATTTTCGCCAGTGTGCGCAGTCGAAGTGAGTTGAGACGTCCAACCGCCCCCTCCGTTGCGCGCGTTCGAAGTGAGTTGAGTCGTCCCCCGCCCCCTCCGTTGCGCGCGGGACCCTCGGACGCGGACGGCTGCGCTCCACAAGGTTCCGCTTAGCCTCGGGCGAATCTGTTCGTCCGGTTGGCACCCACGGGGCGTACGTCCAACTGCCGGACTTCTCAGTTTCACACGCCGCTTTCCGAGGATCCCGTGCTCACTGCGGGGGCTCGCACACGGCAAGGCGCGTGGACACCAGGGTTTGGAACCCGTTCACCTGGCCGCAGGCGCCGGAGAGGATAGGGCCGCGCTCAGCGGCCATCCTCGTAAGGCGAATGCGGGCCAGTACGAAATCGTGTTGCATCAGGGCCAGTACGCAACCGTGATGCAAAAACGCGCCCCGCAAATGAACACGGGCGCTGATGCGATCTGCACCAGCGCCCGTGATTGTTCACATGAAATTGTCGGACCGGTCAGCGACGTCCGCCGCGTCCGCCGCCGCCGCCGCCACGCCGCCCACCGCCGCCCGCACCGCGGTACTGCGCCTGGTGGAAGCCCGACGAACCGCGGTTACCCATGCCGCCCTGGCGTGGGTATCCACCCATGCCAGTGGCCTCACGGTTGCCGCCTTCGCGGCCGTATCCACCCATGCCGGTCTCGCCGCGACCCTCGCCACCAGCCATGCCGGTGGC
This sequence comes from Phycisphaerales bacterium, assembly GCA_044377725.1. Lineage (GTDB taxonomy): Bacteria > Planctomycetota > Phycisphaerae > Phycisphaerales > SM1A02 > UBA966. Next base: position 1,614 of record JBILYM010000090.1, on the reverse strand, counting down.
ATTGCGTCCGCCATCAGCCCGACCCCAACCGCCAGCACCGCCCGCGCCGCGACCCGGGCCGCCGACGCCGCCGACTCCGCGGCCAGGGCCGCCGACTCCGCCGACTCCGCGCCCGGCGTCTCCCACTCCGCCAACTCCACCGACGCCACGACCGGCGTCTCCAACTCCGCCAACGCCACCGACGCCGCGGCCCACGCCACCAACGCCACCAACTCCGCCGACGCCGCGGCCAACGCCACCGACGCCGCCGACACCACCCACGCCGCCGATGCCACCAACTCGACCGACGCCACCAAGGCGACGATCCATGCCCCAGCGGCGGTTCCATCGACCCCAGTCGTTATAGCCGTAGCCATAGCCGTATCCACCGTAGCCGTAGCCGTACGCGGCGCCCCAGTAGGGGCTCCAGCCGTATCCGCCGTAGCCGTCGTCATAGACGCTTGGGTACACGTCTGGGTAATCGTCTACATAGTCATTGCTGGATGGCGGCGCATAGGTGCCATCATCCGGTGAGTACTCGGCTTGGTTGCCGTAGGTGGCTGGGTATGCCGGTGCGAGGTAGGACTCAACGTTTGCCGCCGCAGCTGCGTCAGGACCCACCATCGGCGGGTTCGTGCCGTTGTAGTCATAGCCCGTTCCATAGACCGGGGTACCGCCCTGCATGTACGTGCCCATGTAGCCGCTGGTCGCGCCGAACGTCACTGAGTCGCTCGTGCTTCCGTACACCTCAACGTAGGTGCACGCATAGATCGGGCACGAAGGTGGAATGGAGTAGATCTGCTCAGGAACCGAATCGCACACTGACCACGGACCGCCTTGATTGGTTCCCATGAACCACGCGCCGTTGTCGCAGCAGTACATCGTTCCGTTGATATTGACAACGGGTTGCGATGAGTTGGATGCATACGTCATCGGGGTGCCATCGATCGGCAGGAAGTTGGCGTTGCCGCGGAACTTCACGTTGCATGGAGCGTTGCGTTCAACAGTGAGCGTTCGAACCAGGTCGCTGCTCACGGCCGCGGCCTTGGCCTCGGTGGTGCCAGGAACGCTCGCGCGTGCGCCTGCCATTCGACCCGTTGCTGGAAGGTTGGCAAATGCAGCGGGCACTTTTGATGCGGCGGCAAAGGTCCACGGTCCGTTGAGGCTTGGGGCAGAGAACCAACGCCCTGCACCCAAGATCCACCACTGTCCTGCAGTGCGGAGCACCGTGTCAGCGGTGTTGGTGACGCTCTCGACATCGGCGCATGCTGCAGCCATTTGCGGCTTGCCGGAGATGGAAATGAGCACGGTCGGCACCGTAGCAACGATCACCCGCGGCGGAGGGCCGCCGCGGCGCACCACGGGATTTTCAGCGGTTGCGCTCTTCACCGACTCTGGCAGATTTGGGGCCCTACCGATGGCAGAAATCACATCTTGGGGCGGCATGTCTGTTGCATCTGCAAACGGACCATTGATTGATGCTGCGCTGACCCAGTGCGAGCCACCGAGTCGCGCGTACCACGCGTTCTCCGGAGACTTGAGCAGGATGCACGGAGTGTTCACCACGCGCTGCCAGCCACTGCTGCCGCATCCGCCGAACTGCGGCTTGCCGTTCACGGAGATGAGGACCGCTGC
>JBILYM010000089.1:0-7905 GCA_044377725.1 Phycisphaerales bacterium | reverse complement strand
TTGATGTCCAAGGAACGTGATCCTGGTCAACAGACCGTCATCGTTCACGATGCCACCATTGACCAGTCCAAACTGGTCACCCAGGTCGAAGAGGGAGATGTTGTGGTTTGGCCAACTCAACGCCAAACCCAGGAGCGCTACGGACTATCGTGGTTTGGCGCTACAAATCGCTACTTTGCACTTGCCGTCCATGCGCCCTACGCGGCACCTGGCTCAACAGCCAAGACCATTGCACCTGCCATTGCCAGTGTCGCCGCGCAGGTCGGCGATGGCATACATAAGGGAACGCCCGAGAAGGTGATCTTCACCACATGCTCAAGCGATGCGCTGACTGTTGCGCCCGGAGCAAGTGCCGCATTCGACATCGGTGTCTTTGCAGGACCGTTGGAACGTTCAATGTTGACCACCATGCAGCCATACGCGGCGCTCAATATGCAGGGACTGATCCTGTACCTGATGAGTGGCTGCTGCAACTTCTGCACGTTTGCGTGGCTTGCTGATTTCCTCGTATGGTTCTTGGCGTTCCTTCACCACTACGTGGTCTTTGACTGGGGCTTGGCCATCATCGCACTGGTAGTGGTGGTGCGCGGTTTGCTGCACCCGCTCACGCGACGTTCACAGATTTCCATGCAACGCGTGACCAAGCAAATGGCTTCCATTAAGCCAGAAATCGATCTACTGCAGAAGCGCTACAAAGAAGATCCAAAGAAACTGCAAGAAGAAACCATTCGTCTGTACCGCGAAAAAGGCGTCAATCCGCTTGGTTGCGCTGGCGGCATGGTTCCAACCTTCCTACAGATGCCGATTTGGATCGCTTTGTATGCCGTCTTGTATTTCGCATTCGAACTGCGTCAACAGCCAGCGTTCTTTGGCCTCTTCCAGAAGATGGGTGGCTGGCCATTCTTGAGCGACCTGAGCGCGCAAGACCGCTTCATCTCACTGCCGTTTGAAGCCAACCTGTACATCGCCACGGTCGACTCGATCAACTTGATCCCTATCTTGATGGGCGTGGTCTTCTTCATTCAGCAGAAGTACATGACCCCGCCGCCCACGGCGACACAGACGCCCGAACAAGAGCAACAGCAGAAGATGATGAAGTGGATGATGGTCATCCTCTTCCCGGTCATGCTCTACACCGCGCCAAGTGGTCTCACCTTGTACATCGCCACCAGTACGCTTGTTGGTATTTATGAAAGCATCCGCGTGAAGGCTGAAGTTGCCAAGATGGACTTTAGCAAGCCGCAAACTGCTAAAAATAGCTGGTTACAGAAGGCCTACAGCAGCGCCATGAAACGCGCGCAAGATGTGCAACAGAAGGCACAGAAGCGGTCACAGGCGAGTGTCACCAAGGCGCCAAGTAAAAAGTTCCGTGATAAGTAAATGGATCGGCGATAAGTAAATGGATGCGCGATAGATAGGCCCATCCGCGAAGGGTGAACGGATCCTCAGCAGGTAAACGGCTCCGCCACAAGCAACCGGATCCACAACAAAGTGATCTGATCACGGCATGGACAACCAGAGCGTCATCCTCGCGGTCGCAAGCCCTCCAGGAAGTGCGATGCGCGGGATTGTTCGTGCCAGTGGTAACGAAGCATGCCGGGTGTTGTCGAACACCATGGTTCCGGACTGTCCTGGAAGCATGGCGGTTCGTGCGCGTGTGCGCGGCGTACATGTGGTGCGCTTGCGTGACCCATCGATACCAGCGCTCGCCGTGGTCATGCCCGGTCCATCAAGCGCCACGAGCGAAGACTGCGCCGAGATTCACACTGTCGGAAATCCATTCGTACTTGAACGAATCATGACTGCCGTGATCGCGCACTCTGCTGGCGCAGCGCGGCGCGCACACCCCGGCGAATTCAGCGTGCGTGCGGTCTTGTCGGGTCGTATGCCGATCGCGTCCGCGGAGCGAATCGCTGCAGTAATCATGGCTGAAACCGATGCACAACTTGCGGCGGCATCCATGCTTCAGGCCAACATCGCGGAGCAGTCCTCAGCCCGTGATACAGATGAAATCGCCACACTGTTGGCGCTTGTTGAGGCCGGTATCGACTTTACCGATCAAGAAGATGTGGTGGCCATTGCGCGCCCCGCACTGGAGGACCGCGTACGGTCCGTGCGCGACAGAATTCGCGCACGCTGTGCAACGTCCGCCGGTGCAGAGTCAGCGCAACGGGCCGCACGTGTCGTACTTACTGGCGCACCCAACGCTGGTAAGAGTTCGCTCTTCAATGCGTTGCTGCAGCACACGCGCGTGGTCGAAAGTGCACACCGCGGAACAACGCGCGATGCCATTGAGCACGCATGTTTGTTGCCAGGTGGTATTGAAGTGATCTTGGTGGACGCACCAGGCCTTGACGATGCAATTCATGATGTCGATGTTCTGATGCAAGCGCGCGCTCATGATGCGATCAATCGCGCGGACATCATTCTTGTGTGCCAGCCATGTAGCCATGATCCAGTGACCCGTGCCTATGAATCACCGCTCATTCATGGTGCACACGCGCTAATCCTCAATGTTCGAACCAAGTGCGATACACCAGGCACCGCAAGCACCACTGATGCCGCTGACGTCATTTCCACCAGCGCCCATACTGATGTTGGAATTGCCGAACTCCGCGCAGCCATTGCCCGAACCATCAGCACGCGCGCCCCGCGTAATGCCCATGAGTTCACACTGGGTGTAGCGCGCGTTGCACTGCTGCAGGAGGCGGCTGATTCACTTGATGACATGCTGACCATCGACGCGCCAGAACTCGTTGCCGCCGCACTGCGTACCGCGCTCGACCGACTTGGCGAAGTGTCTGGTGCCATCCCGCCCGACGACGTCTTGGGGCGGCTGTTCTCGAGTTTCTGTATTGGAAAGTGAGCTGCTTGCACCCGCTGCAACGCTTCCGCACAGTAGCCTCCCGCGCGTGCAAGGCTCCATTGACATCCGTGTCCGGTACTGTGAGTGTGACCCCATGGGCGTGGTTCATCACACCGTTTATCCAGTGTGGTTTGAGATGGGGCGCACCGAACTTCTGAGGTCTACCGGGCGCACTTACCGCGACATGGAAGCGCAGAACATGCTGCTGGCGGTCGTCAAGCTTGAAGTGGTCTACAAGCAACCCGCCCGCTATGACGAGGTGGTGCAACTCCGTACCACTCTGGCGCGCGTGGGTGCAGTGAAGGTGGAACACACCTATGAAATTTGGCGTGACGACGTACTACTGGTTGCGGGCGCAACAACGCTTGCCTGCATCGACCGAAACGGTCGTGCTCAGGCCATTCCGGATGGTGTACTCACGACTCCCGTGGACCAAGTGATGAAGGCGAACGCCCCAAGCGGATCTTGACGCGTAGACCCGGAATCTGCATTACCCGGCGAAGCTCTGTCAGCGCTCCAGCACGAAGCGCGCGGTCTACAGCAAACGAAGCGGGGGAACTGCTCACCCCCACCACTATCTGCATTGGGCTGACGGACTCGATCCAAGTTTCGTCAATCAATTGTGCCGGCATCGCCACGCGCCATGCTTCAGCAGCACTGCCGCTTCGCTCCACATCACGCTTTGCTTGGCGCGCGATATCACCAACCATGCGACTGATCGAGACATCCTTATCTCGGAACGCGCGTCGCTCACACATGCGCTGTGTTCGCAGAATGGAGGGGTCAAGCGGTGCGGACGATTTGCTCACTTCCGCTGGCGCCGCGCCCACGCGGGCTGGCAGCGTCTCGCCGCCAGAACCCGTTGCACCCTTTGAATTTGTCGACCGCTTCGCCATGAAAATGCATCGTAGTTTGTAGGTGCATGTTTCCGAGTGGGTATCGTGCTCGCTCCGTGATTTCCGTAACTCTTGAAAATATCCGCAAGGTCTATGGGCAGTCCGTGGCTGTCGATGGTGTGACCATGGAAGCCCCCAAAGGCGGCCTGACGTTTCTGCTGGGCCCGTCCGGGTGCGGCAAGACCACCATCCTGCGCATGATTGCTGGATTTCTTGAGCCGAGTGCTGGAGTCATTCGCTTTGGCGACCGTGACATCACGCACATCTCTGCGGAGAAGCGTGACTGCGGCATGGTGTTTCAGAGTTATGCACTGTGGCCACACATGACCGTTGCGCAGAATGTTTCGTTTGGGCTTGAGGTGCGCAAGGTGCCTACAGCCGAGATGCGCAAGCGTGTCGGCGAGGCGCTGGAGATGGTTCGCATGCACGCCTACGCCGATCGCAAACCGAATCAACTTTCCGGTGGACAACAACAACGCGTTGCGCTTGCGCGCGCCATTGTTTACAAGCCTGATGTGCTGCTGCTTGACGAGCCGCTGTCCAATCTTGACGCCAAATTGCGCTTGGAAATGCGGGGTGAAATTCGCCGCATTGTGGATGACCTTCGCGTCACCGCCATCTACGTGACACACGATCAGAAGGAGAGCCTCAGTCTTGCCGACAAGATGGTGGTTCTCCGCGAAGGTCGCATCGAACAAGTAGGCGGCCCGCGTGAAATGTATGAGCGGCCGTGCAATCGATTCGTCGCGGAATTCTTGGGTGAAACCAACTTCCTTGATGCAACAGTCGAAAGTTCCGCCACTCATACTCCGCGCATCGTGAAGACCCGCGCTGGCATGCTGGAGACAACTACTGGTAGCGATCACCCGGCATCCGCGACTTTGGTTGCAAGCGTTCGCCCGGAGTCACTGCGTATGCATCCTCAGAACCAGATCGCCGCTGATCGCCCCGCCCTCCGTGGTATCGTCGCGGAGACCACTTACCTTGGTGAAGTGGCTCAGCACCGCGTTGATTGCAGCGGCGTGAATATCAAGGTATTCGAACTCAATCCGCGGCATCTCTCGCGCCGTGGAGAGCCAGTAGCGCTCACTGTAGAAGCCGACCAGGTGGTGCTGTTGGAGCGGTAAGACGCGGCGAGACGAGGCGAGGAGCGGTGAGGAACGATGAGGCGCGGCGGGGCGCAGTGGTCCCGGCTCCACCTATCCTGCGTACATGCGCACATCGATCGCCGCGGCTTCGGCCGCCATCGTCCTTGGTTCCATGCTCGCCGCCTCGACTGCTGTTAACGCCCCGCCGCCAGGACTGAAAGAGACGCCTGATGCGCGCAACGTACGCATGGCGTGGTGGCGATCGGCGCGCTTTGGAATGTTCATCCACTTTGGTTTGTACTCCACGCCTGCGGGCACGTGGGATGGCAAAGAAGTTGGTGGCGTTGGTGAATGGCTCCTGCAAAATGGAAAGATTGATCCAATCGTCTACGAGAAGACGCTCGTGCCACAATTCAATCCGGTGAAGTTTGATGCCAAGCAATGGGCAGATCTCGCCCGTGATGCCGGCATGCAATATGTAGTCATCACCACCAAGCACCACGACGGATTTGCAATGTGGAACAGCGCCGTGAGTGATTACGACGTCATGGCCACGCCGTTCAAGCGCGACATCATGAAAGAACTCTCCGAAGCAGTGCGCGCCGACGGACTGCAGATGTGTTGGTACCACTCGATCATGGACTGGCACCACCCTGACTATCTACCACGCCGTCCGTGGGACCAGCGTGCAGTGGATCCACAAAGCTATCCACGCTATGTGAATTACATGCATGCGCAACTCAAGGAAATCCTTACCAATTACGGCAAAATCGGCATCGTGTGGTTCGATGGTGAATGGGAAGACACCTGGAACCACACTTGGGGCAAGGCTACTGATGACTTCGTGCGCGCCATTCAGCCACAGATCATTGTGAACAATCGCGTCGACAGCGGTCGCGCCGGAATGGAGGGATTCTCCAAAGATGAGGCGTCCCGTGGCGACTACGGAACGCCGGAACAGACTATTCCACCAAATGGCATGCCAGGCAAGGATTGGGAAACGTGCATGACCATGAATGACACGTGGGGTTTCAAGTCTTCTGATCACAATTGGAAAAGTTCGCAAGAACTCATTCGCATGTTGTGTGACATCGCGTCCAAGGGTGGCAACTTTCTCCTCAATGTTGGACCGCGTGGCGATGGCACCATCCCACCAGAAAGCATCGAGCGACTGAAGCGCATGGGCGAGTGGATGCAGGTGAACGGCACCGCCATTCACGGCACCGAAGCCACGCCATTCCCGCGTAAGTTTCAGTGGGGCCGAATCACCCAAGGAGTTGGTCCGCTCAGTGGCCGCGAAAGCACCACGCTCAACCTGATGGTCTTTGATTGGCCCGTAGATGGCACGCTGCGGCTCCCTGGCATGAGTAACGAACCGCTTTCCGCCAAGATTCTTGGTGCATCTGACCGATCACCAACCGTCACCCGCCAGGGCGACACCATCGTTGTCAGCGGCCTTGGTGCCGCGCCGGTCGACAAGGATGCGACCGTCGTACAGATTGGCATCGTTGGCAAGCCGGCGGTCGATCCGTTCATCATCAAGCCCGACGGCAACGGGATCATCACTTGCGCCGCCGCTGATGCGATCGTCACCGGCAGCATCCAGTACGAAAATCGATTTGAGAATCTCGGTTGGTGGCGCGACACCGCCAGCACCGCCTCTTGGACCGTGCAGATTCCAGCCACCGGCAAGTATCACGTGGCGGTCGCCTACGCATGTAACGCCACCTGCGGTGGCGACTTTGAGGTTTCCGTCATTGACCCAGACGGGGGCGGCACCCAGACAATCACTAAGAATCTGCCGCCGCGCTCCGACTGGAGCGATTTCATAAACCTAGCGGTCGGGAATATCGAACTTACCGCCGGAACCCGCGTTATATCGGTGAAGGCGGCGAGCAAGCCGGGTGAATCCTTCATCAATCTCCGTAACCTCACCTTGATGCCGCTGAAGTAAACTGATCGCCCCCTATGCCCACCTTCACACTCAACGGAACGGCCATCGAACTTGAGCCCCAAACACGGGAGTCATTTGCATGGCTTGCCGGGCAGGTCTACCGCCGACTCCACGAAGGGCCACCGCTTCCGGCGATCCTGACGGTGTTTGCGCACGAGGGCACTACCACCCAAGGGCTGCCAACAAACGACGCCCGAATCCAAGCCATCCTGTGGACCTTGTGGCAAATCGGCATTGCTTCCGCGCGCGTTGAAGGCGATGGCGAGAAGCGCGAAGTCAAGTGGGAGAAGGGTGAGCATGCGAACATTGACACCCGCCCCATCATCGAGCACTTCACCGAAGAGGGCATCAATGAAGGTCGCGCACTCGCCGCGGGCCTTGTCGTGGTTGCTGGCCGTCACATCAAGGTGAACGGCATTGAGATGCACGTGAAGATCAACAACTTCGAACTCATCAAGGCACAGGCTGCTGAGATGGAGAAGCGGCGCACCGATCCGAAGAACGATCCAGCCATGGCTGCCGCGAGTTACCTCGCCGAACTTCTTGCACAAGGTGCTGACCAGAATGACCTGCGACTCCGCGCCGCCATTGAACTCGCAGCGGACCTCGGAATTCGATCAATCTTTGTGGATGCCGCCACGCGACAACTGCGCATTGACGGGTTCAATGAGCAAGCGGCACTTGCAGCCGCCTATTTCCAAGGCGCACCGGTTGAGCACTTTCAATCTGCCATCAATCGCGCCCAGGTGCTAAATAAAATGGCACTGGAAAGCGCGCAGAAATCTGGACGTGCACCAGTGGGCGGTACGGACGCTGTTCGCCCCCAAGCCGGAACCCCGGATCTGGTTGGAGCTGCTGGAAAGCCTGGAAATCAAGGGCAACCGACGCCGTTTAAGCGTCGCCGCCGCTAAAGCTGCCACCCCACACAATCCTGCCAACAGGATGCTCGCGGACTGTCCAAACGGACTTCGCCAGGAATTGTCCGCACATTTATCTCACAGAATCCTTGACCTGCAATCCACGGATCAGACCGTTCGAATGACCCTGCGTGGTGATTCAGTGTGGACCGCCACGCAGGGCTCAGGAATTTGAGGAGGGCAA
>JBILYM010000354.1:0-2578 GCA_044377725.1 Phycisphaerales bacterium | reverse complement strand
CTGCTGGCGAAGTGACTGCCGGCCTGCATGGCGCGAACCGCCTCGGCGGCAATTCGCTCTCTGACCTGATCGTGTTCGGCAAGCTGGCTGGCGAACACGCTGCCAAGTTTGTGAAGGAACACGGCGCTGTCGAAGTGGATCAAGCACAGATTGAGGCACACACGCGCGCCATCATGGCGCCGTTTGATCGACCTCATGGCGAGAATCCTTACGGAATCCAGCAGGATCTACAGAACACCATGCAGGACTTGGTTGGCATTGTCCGTGTTCAGGGCGAAATGGAATTGGCGCTTGCCAAGATCGAGGAGTACAAGGCGCGCCTGAAGAATGTGGGCGTCATTGGGCACCGCGAGTACAACCCAGGCTGGCACACGGCGATTGACTTGCCGTGCATGCTCACGGTTTCCGAGTCCATCACTCGCAGCGCACTGGACCGCAAGGAAAGCCGCGGCGCGCAGTTCCGTGATGACTACCCCGAGAAGAGCGCCGAGTGCTCAACATTCAATCTGGTTGCCAAGAAGGCGCCGGATGGCTCCATGCAAGTAACGCGTCGTCCGATCCTTCAGATGCGCGATGATCTGAAGGCTGTCATCGAGAAGATGAAGTAAGGATCCACCATGTCTACAGAAACAGCAATACTCACCGAAGCCATCACCACGCCGAAGCCGCCCGCCGATCACGCTCGTACGGTGCACTTTCGCATCTGGCGCGGCGACAAGGAATCGGGTGCCTTTGTTGAGTACACCGTGAATGTCACCGAGGGCATGGTGCTCCTTGACTGCGTGCATCGCATTCAGGCAGAGCAGGCGTCCGACCTGGCGTGCCGCTGGAACTGCAAGGCCGGCAAGTGCGGCTCGTGCTCAGCGGAAATCAACGGCAAACCAAGCCTGATGTGCATGACGCGCATGGACACGCTGCCGCCGGACAAGGTGGTCACTGTGGAACCGATGCGTTCGTTCCCACTCATTCGTGACCTAGTCACAGACGTCAGTTGGAACTTCCGCGTGAAGAAGACCATCAAGCCGTTCAAGCCCCGCAAGCCTGACAATGCTGATGGTTCCTGGACGATGTACCAGCAAGACATTGATCGCGTGCAAGAGTTCCGCAAGTGCATCGAATGCTTCTTGTGCCAGGATGTCTGCCACGTCATCCGCGACCACCACAAGGAAGATGAATTCATCGGACCGCGCTTCTTGATGTACACCGCGGCGCTGGAGATGCATCCACTCGATACGGAAGACCGCGTTGGCGACCTCAAGAATCGCGACGGTATTGGCTACTGCAATATCACCAAGTGCTGCACTAAGGTGTGCCCGGAGCACATTGGCATCACCGACAACGCCATCATTCCGATGAAGGAACGCGTGGTGGATGAGTTCTACGATCCAATTACGCGTCTATTCCGGATTTTCAAGGGTAAAAAGTAAGCCGCGTTACGGAAAGTAACGAGAGCTCAGGCACTCAAGCACCCAGCCTCACCCACCGGGTGGCGTACGGTGATCGCCGAAATATTTCTCGCTGCGGTAACGCAGCCACAAGCGCAACACCTGCGGCACTTTCTTGCGCTCTTCAGGGGTGAGCGTTTCGTACAGCTCCATCGCCTTCTGCCGCTCACCCCGACACGCGCTGTTCTGATGCGCATCCCACAACACCCGCGCCGCACGAATGCGGCGACTGACTTCTTTCACAAGTGCCGCGCCCGTCAACGGCGCGGCACTGGGCTTTTTCTTTGCCGGGCTCAGGGCAGCTTCTTCCAGTGGTCAACGAAAGCGTCTTTGCGCGTCGCGACGATATTGCCGTCAGCTCCAAATACCATTGTTGGTTCGCTGTGCAGTGGCATCTTGATAGTCGCGTGTCCATCCTTCATCACGACAGCCGACTTCACATGCGAATGCTTGACGTCGTACACCATCGGGCTACCAGCTATGTTCTCTGCGTAGAAGATGTTGTCCTCGGAGTATTCGCTCTCACTGAATGTGTATTTAGCAATCAAGGAGATCGAAGACCCCTTGCCTGCATCCGCCCAATAGACATTGAAGTTTCGTCGATCCTTCGTGTAGGTCAACATTCCAACGATCTCTGGCGCGTGCACTTTCTTGCCATCTGGAAGTTCGCGGTAGTCCAAGACATAGTTGCCTTCGATGGACATTGGTGGCTTCATCGCAAATCCAACGGACAACCCAGTAACGACGAGGCATGCAAACAACGCAATCGGCTTGGCGAGATTCATTTGAATCTTTCTGTTGAGAGGCGAGGTTTCACGCATCACGGAACTAACCCAAGGCTAACACACATCGATAGACTCGCCCCGTGCAAGCACGCAAGACCATCGCGGTAGTCGCCCTGTTGCTCAGTGGATGCCGTTCTAACGGCACTACCAACAACGCGCCGGCCATCCACACGCCAGCAATCCACACGCCATCCATCATTGTCCTGGGCATCGCCCAAGACGGCGGTGCTCCGCAAGCCGGCCGGTTCGATGACCCGCGTTGGGATGACCCCGCGGGCGCGCGCATGGTGGCATGCCTCGGCATCATCGACCCGCGCACCGGCAAGCGTTGGATGATCGACGCGACAC
>JBILYM010000353.1:0-2592 GCA_044377725.1 Phycisphaerales bacterium | reverse complement strand
CAAACCCGGGCGCTTTGGCAGTGCTTGGTAGAAATTCCAAGAATTATTTTTGGTGCCTCGGGAGCCGCCTGCAAACTCATGAGTTTCTCTGAGGAAATTGAGTTACGTCTCAGTCGACACATGATTTTAACCGAGTTTACAACACCGGCAGTTTTCGTAAGTTGTTTCGTAGAATGAGATTGCGTTAGTACTCCGACTTGGATCACTGCATAGGCACACGCTGCGTAAATGTGTGGGCGTCGACGCGTGCAGTTGCCCTGCGGATGCCGCCGTGCGATTCTTTACAGAAACACGGCTCTGGGGAGCTCGTCCATTGTTTGACTCGCTGTTGATCGGAGATATGTTCGCGTCGGAGGAGGGAAACTCCATGAGTTCGATCCAAGTAGAGGAAAAGGTTGTTGATTCTGTGCTCCAACGGGGCGGGTCAACACTGCGTTCAATCGCAGATGGGTTCAAAGAAATTTATCCGCAGTTGCGGTCAATGGCATCGGTGTTGATGCGCCAAGAGCGCGCCAGCCACACGCTGCAGCCGACCGCCATTGTGAGCGAGGCGTTTCTGCGCATGGCGCATCGCAATCCAGGCGAGTTTGCCAACGCAAACAACCTGCTGGCGGTGACTGCGCATGCCATGCGCTGCGTGCTGGTTGATCATGCCCGTTCACGCGGTGCCGCCAAGCGCGGCGCAGCGAAGCGTGGCGGAGATGCGGCATTGGCGTTCTTGGCCGACGAAAGCCGCATGGATCCCTCGGATGTGTTCGCTATTGATGAAGCGCTCACTGAACTTGAGGAAATGGACGCACGCGCTGCGCAGGTCTTGGAATGCAAGGTGTTCGCCGGCATGACGGTTGCGGAGATCTCCGAAGCGCTGGGTGTTTCCCGACCAACCGTGAACCGCGACTGGCGATTCGGGCGGGCGTTCTTGGCGCAGAAACTCGGCATCGACCTCAATGGCCTTGAAGAAGAAGGCGATTCGGCCCGTTAATGACTGAACGTAGCGCAAGTACTCAAGTGCAGACAGGTCACCGCGCACCGGCGGGTGACGCAGCGAAGTCGAGCCGCCTTCGCCGCGCGCGAGCCATTTTCACGTGTGCTTGCGACATGCCCGCTGATGAGCGCCTGACGTTCGTTGAAGATTCCTGCGGTGGCGATCTCGCGCTGCTGGAATTGGTTCGATCACTCTTGCGAGCTGATGAAGGTGGCGTTTCTGCGTGGGATTGCGCGGGCGTTGAAGTGGTGTCGATGTCACCGGTACTTTCGCTGCCTCTGGGCTATGAGCCGATTCGTGAACTTGGGCGTGGCGGTGCCGGGGTTGTGCAACTCTGCCGCGAGACTGAGTCCGGTGAACTGGTAGCAGTGAAGTTGGTTCATGTGGAGAGTTCCGGTCGCAGCGCTGCAGCACGCTTTCGGCGTGAATGGCGGTTGCTGGCTCGGCTGCGGCATCCCGCGCTGGTGGCGCTGCGTTCCGCGGGCACGCTTGATGGCGGATGCTCGTACTTGGTGATGGATTTCATTGATGGCCAAGACATCCGTAAGCATTGCCGCGAGCAACATGTTTCTGCTTATCGCCGCATGGAGATGCTGGTGTCGATCGCCGACGCGCTGGCAGTTGCGCACGGGCATGGCATCATTCATCGCGATCTCAAGCCGGGCAACATCTTGGTCGAACGTAACGGTGGTGCTCGCCTCATCGATTTCGGTGCAGCGCGCGTCCTTGACGGCGATCTGAATACGCGCCAGGAGCACACGCTGACTGGGCAAATCATCGGAACGCTGAGTTACCTGAGCCCCGAGCAGGCTTCTGGTAATTCGCGGCATGCGGATCATCGATCCGACCTCTACCAGCTTGGAGTGGTCGCTTACGAACTGCTTGCGGGCACGTTGCCATACGACCTCGATGGGCACACGTCTGCTGAGATGCTGCGCACCATCATTGCGGAGCCCGCCCGGGCGCTCGACAGCACCGGTGCGGTGGAAGCTGGACATCCAGCAGTTGCATTCTTTGAGCGTGCCTTGGCCAAGTCACCCGAGCAGCGCTTTGGCTCTGCTGCCGAGATGGCGGACGCCATGCGCACCTTGATTGAGGCGCTCAGGCTTTCTGATTCACAAGCCGCACGCTGAGACGACCGCCGCGTTCAAGTCGGCAGGTGATCTTGGTTCGACCGTCGGGGAGTTCAACCCGCACACGGCGTTCCGTGCCATCTGAAATGGCGTCAAAGATTGGTGAGTCCCAGGCGTCATCTGCGCACAGGTAACTGTTGTCTGGAAGTTGGTACAGGATCTCGGCGACGGCGTTCGCGGATCCGCTGCAGATCACCAGTTCAACTTCCAGTGCTTGATCATCAGTCGAAGCGATGCAGCGATTCGCGTCGACGAACATGCGAGCTTCGTGGCGATTGAATGCGCTTCCAGATCCCACGGCTGGCTGCAGCCACTCGTGCTCTGCACGCCCATGGCGGGCAACGGCGTTTTCAACCGTGGCATGGGTAGTGCGAGCGGGTCGCGCGATGGTTCGCGCGGCAGGCTCGTCATGCGTGAAAGTGGAATAGCTTGGGGAAAAGTCACGGTCCATCTGAAGTACCTCACAACTGGGGT
>JBILYM010000088.1:0-7964 GCA_044377725.1 Phycisphaerales bacterium | reverse complement strand
GTTGGACGGTGTCGCCACGCCGGAAGACGCGTGAAGTCTGCAAACCGTAGCCGGCAAAGATGTTGCCCAGCGTGGACTGCATGGCCAATCCAATAATGAATACCGATGCGCCACCGATGGAAAGAATTGCCGTGCGCATGGGCAGGGTGGTGGCAAAGTGCACTTCGTAAATCACCACGCCGGAAATCAGCATGATGATGACCCACAGCGCGGTGCGTTGGAAGCGCAGCAACGCCTCGTTATCGCGCGCCACGCGCCATGCATCCAGGCAGCGCACGAAGAGTCCGGCCAATACGGACGCCGCCGCAAATTCTGCAAGCGTGCGCATCAACGGAATTTCCACCTTGGCGTATCCGGCGCCGTCGGTTGCATTCACGGTGAGCGGAATTGCAAAGTCAACTTCAAGCCACGTCAGGAAGCCCAAGACCGCGGTCAATGCCATGGACATGCCTAAGCCAGCAAGATCACCACCTGGTGCGCGAAACAGGCGAATGCTGACCAACGCCATGTACGGAAATCCGACCATGGCAATGATGTCAAGTATGGAAGTTGGCTCAGGGAGTGCGGCGGGGTCCATGGTGATTCAAGGATCCCACAAATCGGGCCGTCGCGCATGCCTCCCGCCTGCTCAGCGAGCTCTCAGTGAAGCGCATTGGGACCGCTAGGCGATGATCCCTGAATGCACGTTTCCCTTGACATCCGTCAACCGGAAATCGCGCCCGGCCCAGCGGTAAGTGAGTCGTTCATGGTCCATGCCCATGAGGGCAAGCAGGGTGGCGTGCCAGTCATGAATGTCCATCTTGCCATCCACTGCTTCGATCCCGTGCTCGTCGGTGGCGCCGTAGCTGGTGCCGCCCTTCACGCCTCCGCCCGCGGCCCACATGGTGAAGCCCTTACTGTTGTGATCGCGTCCGTCAGCATTCTGTGCATAGGGAGTGCGGCCAAATTCGCCGCCCCATACCACCAACGTCTCGTCCAACATCTTGCGTTGCTTGAGATCGGCAAGCAGTGCAGCGATGGGTCGATCGATCTGCCCGGCCTGCTTTTGTAGGTCTGCCTTCAGGTTGCGATGGGTATCCCAGCCGCCGTGATTCACCTCAATGAAGCGAACTCCCTTCTCAGCAAAGCGGCGAGCCAGCAAGCACTGTCGCGCAAAGTCATCATTGCCGTTACCCGCGCCAATGCCATACATCTCCAGTGTCTTGGGCTTCTCATCAGAGATGTCCATGAGGTCTGGCATTTCGGCTTGCATGCGGAACGCCAGTTCGTAACTTTCGATCACGCCTTCAATCTGGTCGTCGGATTTATCGCGCTTCAGTCGCTCCTTGTTCAGGCGCTGCACCAAGTCAAGTTGCTCGCGCTGCGCAGCCGTGGTGAGCGAACTGTTGCGCAGGTTGGGCATGCCGCCATCGCCACCGTTGCGGCGCGCGGTGCGTTCCATTCCAACGCGTGTTCCTTGATATACGGCGGGCAAGAAGCCTGAGCCGTAGTTCTGTGCGCCCCCGTTTCCAGACGGCGGATTGAGGGTGATGAAGCCGGGAAGATTTTGATTGACAGTGCCCAACCCGTACAGCGTCCATGCACCGAATGAGGGCCTGACAAACTGGAAGCTGCCGGTATGCATCAACACGGAGGCCTGCGCATGTGCAGGCACCGCCGTATTCATGCCGCGCAACAAGCACATGCTGTCGGCGTGCTTGGCAGTCTCGGGCATCAGGTCACTGATCCATAGACCGCTCTTTCCATGCTGATTGAACTTGAACGGGCTAGCCAGCAACTGCGCGCCTGCACGCGTCCCACCAAGGCTCTTGCCGTTATCAGTGATGAGTTGCGGCTTGTAATCAAAGGTATCCACATGGGACGGTCCGCCCGACATGCACAGGAAGATCACTCGCTTTGCCTTCACGGAATGGTGCGGAGCCTTGGGTGCCAGCGGGTTACTTTCATCTTCATCACCGGCGCCAAAGAGCCGTGGGGCGCCTGCTGCCTGGGCGGACATGCCGGCAAACGCCAGCAATCCAAAGCCGCAGGAGAGGGCGCGCAGTGCTTCGCGGCGTGTTGATGTGAGAATGCGATTGTTGCAGAGATCCATGTGAGTGCTCCTACTCCACCATCCGGAATTCAGCTGACTGGAACAACGCCTGGCAGAACGCCGACCACGAAGATTCTTCAAGCCGCTTGGCTTCACCCTTGGCTTGTCGCGCTGACTTGCCGCTTTGCGCTGCCACAAAGTCCTTAAAGAAGCTGCGCACCGCCGTGATTTCCGTTTGGGTGGGCTTGCGGCCAACGCATAATTCAAATGCGCGTTGGATGCGATCCGACTCCGTGGATTGCTCCGCAAGCAATCGCCGCGCCATGGTGTTGGCAGCTTTGGTGACTCGCTCGCTATTCATCATGAACAGCGCCTGCGTTGGAACGCTGGTTTCGTCGCGATCGCCAGAAACATAGGCGGGTTCTGCGAAATCAAAGACGTCAAGCATTTCATCCACGTGGTCGCGCATCACTGGCAAGTACACGGAACGAACTGGTTGATCAATGGCGGCTTGCGCTGCAACAACCGGATTGCGATCAACACCCTCCAAATAGTTGACCGGCGATCCAACTGGCGGCATGAGCTGCAGGGTTCCGGCGGCCATCAACATGGCATCGCGAATTGACTCGGCTTCCAAGCGTCGCTTGGGCATGCGCCACAGCAGTTTGTCATCCGGATCGGCAGCAATGGCTTTCGCATCGGCCTTGGAACTCATACGGTACACGTGCGTCATCACCAGTGATTTAACGATCGATTTGGTTGACCACCCGTGCTCCATAAAGTCAACAGCAAGCCAGTCCAGCAACTCCGGATGCGTGGGCCGAACACCACTAGCACCAAAGTTGTCAGGCGTTGGCACGATCGGCTTTCCAAAGACATGGTGCCACACGCGATTGACCCACACGCGCGCGGTGAGTGGATTGCGTGCGCTGCCGATCGATTGCGCCAATACATCACGGCCGCTTCCGGTACTGATCTTGGTGTCTCCATCCTGCATGAGTACCTGCAAGTACCCACGCGGAACGGTTTCGCCCGGCTTCTCTAACTCACCGCGCGAAAGTAACCGAGCGTTCTGTGGCTTATCCGCTTCTTGCACGCCCATTGCCAGACGATTGGCAGCAGTGGGCTTGCCGGTTTCGTCAAAGCGGGCCAGCAAATCAGCGGCGGCTTCTTCGCGTCCATCGGCGGTGCGTGCGCGCTGCAGTTGCTGTTGTTCAGCGGCGGTGAGTTTCACGGTGCTGCCAGGCTTACGAGCCTCACGCGCTTTGGCCATGAGCGCTTTCGCTTGCTCAGCATCGGTACCGGCGCGCGTCAACTGCGCCTCTACCGTGCGTCGAATGGGTCCAGGCATGGTGGCGCCATTGGGCACATCCGCTTTCGCTGGCAACTCAATCAGCGTGGAAGGATGGTTGTTGCCTTGCCCGCGGTAGGTGCCGTATTCCGTTTCGGTTGACATGAAAATGCCAGCAACGGCGTAGTAATCACGCTGCGGGATCGGGTCAAACTTATGGTCGTGGCACCGTGCGCAGGCAATGGTGGTCGCCAGTAAACCTTGGCCGATCGCGTCAATTTGCTCGTCCACCATGTCAAAGGTGAATTGCGCCTTGCCGCGGGTGTCGTGGCCCTTGGTGCCGACGGCCAGGTATCCGGTGGCAATCAGTTGCTCGGCGCGCTGATTGTCGTTGGCCGCGGGCATGAGGTCGCCAGCAATCTGCTCGCGCAGGAACAGGTCGTACGGTTTGTCCTTATTGAAGGCGCCGATCACATAGTCGCGGTACCGCCACGCGTGTGGGTAGAGGACATTGGACTCCTTGCCGCTTGACTCGCCAAAGCGCGCAACGTCAAGCCAGTGCCGACCCCATCGCTCGCCGAAGCGTGGTGACGCCAGCAGGCGATCCACCAGGCGCTCATAGGCGTCGGGCGCGCGGTCACGCTCAAACGCGTCGATTTCTTCAGGTGTCGGTGGCAGGCCGATCAGGTCAAACGTCAGACGACGAATCAACGAGCGTCGATCCGCATCCGGCGCCGGATGAAGCCCGGCTTCTTCCACCTTCGCCAGCACAAACTGGTCAATGGGTGAATACACCCACGCACCATCATTCACTAACGGCGGAGCGCTCTTCCGTGGCGCCACGTATGACCAGAACTGCCGCCCCTTAGCAATATCAATACCAACCTTGTACACCACGATCGGCTGACCGGCCGGTACCAGCGCATCGGGGTGGGGCGCGCCCATCTTGACCCATTGCTCAAGCACCTTGATTGCTTCCGGCGGAAGTTTCGTCTTCGGTGGCATCTCCAAATCCGGATTGCCGTAACGGATGGCAGTGATGAGCAGGCTGTGATCCGGGTCGCCGGGCACAAGTGCGGGTCCGGTGTCGCCACCAGTCAGGATTCCTGCAAGCGAATCAAGCCGCAGTCCGCCCTTGACCTTGGTGGCCGAGCTGGAGTGGCACCGATCGCAGTGCGTCACCAACAGCGGGCGAACGCTCGTTTCAAAGAATTCGATTTGCGCGGGCGTCGGTGGAGCGGCTGCTGCATTCAGTGCGGTGTTGACCGCCATGACCGCAATGAGCGCCACAAGCTGGCAGGGCAGATTTCCAAGCGCAATCCTCATGGCAGCAAGACGACCTTTCGGTATCTATTGTTACGCCATAATTGGTGATTTCGCTTGAAATTCTTCTCGGTTTCGCGGTGCTTCCGCCCAT
Source organism: Phycisphaerales bacterium (assembly GCA_044377725.1). Taxonomy (GTDB): domain Bacteria; phylum Planctomycetota; class Phycisphaerae; order Phycisphaerales; family SM1A02; genus UBA966. The sequence continues at coordinate 3,224 of JBILYM010000088.1, read as the reverse complement.
ATTTCCGGCAGGGGAAACGTTCACGTACCGGAAACTGATTCCTGTGCTATCGCGGGCTGGCGATCGACGCGCACATGGGCCAGAATCAGTCGAGTCAGGCCGGCGCGGCTGATCGGTTTAGTAGCGCAGTCATTGCAGCCGGCATCGAGCAGCTTGGTGCGCGTTGCCACGTCGGAATGGGCGGTGAGTCCAACAATCGGCATCCGAAAGCCTTCTGATCGGAGTTGTTGGGTGGCCTCTACGCCGTCCATGATGGGCATTTCCATGTCCATGAGGACAATGTCAAACGGTCGCTCCAGGACACCCATGTCAGCGGCGCGCACCAATCCAACTGCTTCGCGACCGTTGGAAGCCTGCCACACCTCGGCGCCAGCTTGCTCCAAGTGGTGGCGCCATAGACGGGCGTTGTCTACGCCGTCTTCTGCGATCAGTACATCGATCCCTGCCAGTGGAAGGGCGGCGATGTCATCGGTGCTGCCAGTGTTGCCATGACTGTCTGCGCTTGGATGCGACTGCAGGTACTCGCTCAGTGGGTCGGAGGCGGCGCTCATCATCGAGAGGCGGAACGTCGTTCCAGAACCCGGCATACTTTCAACGGCGATACCGCCATGCATCAGCCGTGCCAAACGCTGCGACAGTTCCAGCCCAATGCCGGTACCCAGCGAGCTGGTATCGCGGTCAACCCGCGAAAATCGTTGGAACAGTCGGGAGATTTGTTCGGGAGTCATGCCGGGGCCGCTGTCCTGCACCGCTGCAACCGCCCATGGTCCCTCGCGAGTGATGGCGACGCGAACGCTTCCGCTGTCCGTGAACTTGATGGCGTTACCAATCAAGTTGAGGAGAATCTGCCGCACACGCATTGGATCAGCAACCACTGCTACGGCGCTGCCCGGCTCACATTCCACCGTCAGCGTGATTCCCTTGGCATCAGCACGGATGGAGAGCAGGTCCGCGGCCTCACGCGCGGTGGCACACAGGTCTATGTGCTTGGCATGAATCGCCAGTGCGCCAGCCTCCACTTGCGAGACATCAAGAATGTCATTCACCACGCCCAGGAGATGCGCACCGTTACGAGCGATGGCGTTTGGCGCGTCGTCCGCCAGTGGATTTCCGGTGGCAATGCGTTGCTCGCGCAGCAGTTCGGCGTAACCAATGATGGCAGCCAAGGGGGTGCGAATTTCATGGCTGACATTCGCAATGAAGTCGTCTTTTGCTTGGTTGGTACTTTGTGCTAGCGCTTCGCTCTGCAACAGTTGGGCGCGTTCAAAGTTGCGGGCGCGCTCGGCGTGCGCCGTGCGTCCATGCCATCCGTACAACGCCCATCCGAGCGCGGAACTCCCAATCAGTGCGAATGCGATACTCAGACCAACGGCAACGTGAATTCGCTGCTCTTGGCGAATGAGTTCATTGGCGTCCATGTCAACGCCAACAAAGCACTCGATCCCACCCGCAGCATTGCGGACTGGGGAATACGCGCTGAGTGTTGACCCGCGCGCGTCGGTGTAGATGGTGTCGGAGATGGTGGGGGCTCCAGAACGAATGGCCTCCAGGAGTGCAGGGTCGCGGTGACCGAAGCGCATGCCGGGGATTGCGCTGGTGGCGGTGGCGGTGGGATCGACCACAATTTCAACGCTGCCATTCGTTCCAGCCCGAAACGTGTACATCGAACGGAGGATCGGAAGCGAACGGACTAACCCTTCCATCGGTTCGGCGGTTTGTTGGTACGCGGGTGATGCGGCGTCCCTGGCAGTGCTCACCTGCGCGTGAAGCACTGGGTCAATGCTGCGCGCCGCAACCACCGTGATACTGCGCAGCGAATCGCGCAGGGTCAATTCCAGCGCGTCGTCGGCGGATCGATGCATGAATAGCACGCCAGTAATGGCGAACGCGAACAGTGCCGCACTAGTCACCAGTGCCAACAGCCAAGGTCTGCGAGTGACAGCATCCGGGAGATCTGAGTGAGTGGGGTCAGTGTCAGACATGTCGGCCCTCCTTGGCAAGCCACCGCGAAGTGACGTTCGGCATCCTTGCCGTTGTCTCGATCCTGTGGGGTGTTTGAGGGTTCAATTCAGGATTGGTCTGTGCAAGTAATTCCGACTGTTCCGTTCGAATTTATTTAGATTCCGGTGATCAGGACCGATAGGCGCCCGCAACTACGCTGCCGGGATGCCCGCCATCGTCCATGTCATCGGCTCGCTCATGGTTGACCGCTTCGTCCGGGTGAGCCAGTTTCCCCGTGCGGGCGAAACGGTGGCGGCGCAGTACGTGCAGATCTTTCCGGGCGGGAAGGGCGCTAATCAGGCGGTGGCTGCCGCTCGGTGCGGCGCGGCGGTGCGCATGTGTGGCCGCACCGGGGCGGACGGGCGATTCATTGTTGACGCGCTGCAAGCGGCTGGCGTTGAGACGGCGGGCATCCGAACGGACGACGCGGTTTCCGGGATGGCCATCGTCACCATCACGGATAGCGGTGAGAACGCCATCATGGTGGCTCGCGAGGCGAACGCGCGCTTGGAGCGCGGCGACATTGAGCAGTTTCTTGCCACTTGCGAGCGCGGCAGTTACCTGCTGCTGCAGAACGAATGTGCAGAGCTTGCGTTGTGCATCCAGCTGGCATGCGAGCGCGGGATGAAGGTGTGGCTCAATGCCGCGCCGGCGGACGAATATGTGCGAGCGATTGACTTCGCACAGTTGGATGGTCTTTGCGTCAATGAAACGGAAGCGGAGTCGCTCACCGGTGAGCATGACCCGGAGCGTGCGTTGACCGCGCTTGCTGCGCGGGTCCCGCACGGCGCGGTGGTGATGACGCTGGGCGCGGCGGGTGCAATCGCGCGTTCAAGCGCGGGACGTGCGGCGCATGCGGGATATAAAGTCAAGGTCATCGACACTGTTGGATGCGGCGATGCGTTCATCGGGGCGTTGATTGTTGCGCTCACTGAAGGAGGTTCGATGCATGAGGCGCTTGCGTGGGGCAATGCGGCGGGCGCGCTTGCTGCGCAGCGAAGCGGGGCGATGCCATCGCTCCCGTTACGGGAGGAAGTGATGGAATTGGCGAAGCAGCCAGCGCGCGTTGTGGGGTGAGTGGCGCTGTTCAGTTCAGTTTCCAGATCGCCCAGTTGAGCGCCGTTGCAAAGCACACCCATCCGCAGTAGGGCACCATCATCCATGCCGCTGGCGCGCTGACGCGTGCAAACGAGACGGTGGTTGCAATGATCGCCACCAGCATC
>JBILYM010000352.1:0-2605 GCA_044377725.1 Phycisphaerales bacterium | reverse complement strand
GTGATGCAGTGGACATCGTGAGTCACCACAACGGAACCGAACGACGCGCGCACAATTTCCGCATCGTCTCCTATGAGATTCCGCGCGGATGCCTCGCGAGTTACTTCCCGGAGACAAATGTGTTGGTGCCGATTGATAGTTTCGCCGAAGGCAGCCACACGCCCACTTCAAAGTCGGTGATCGTGTCCCTGGTGAAGGCGACACAAGTACAGGCGACCCAAATGAAGGCGACCGTTGGCAAGTGAGCTGTACGGCTTGGTGCTCACCGGCGGGGCAAGTACCCGCATGGGCCGCGACAAAGCAGAAATTACTTACGGTGCACAGCCACAATGGCGCGCGGCAGCTGACATCTTGGCGCCGATCTGCGCGCGCACCTACTGGTCCTGCACCATCAAGCAACGTGATGACTGGGGAATTGGCGAATCGGGCGTACTTGATCAGGTGCCCGGCCACGGCCCAGCAAGCGGAATACACGCCGCTTTCCTACGCGCGCCGGATGCTGCGTGGCTCGTGATCGGATGCGATTACCTATTTCTTGAAACGCAAGACGTCCGTCGCCTGCTTGAAGCACGCGCGCCCGGAGTGGATGCGGTGACATTCCTCAATCACGAAACCTCCGAGATTGAACCGATGATTTCGCTCTGGGAGCCAGCGGCCGTGCAGCACTTCATGCAACGCTTTGCGGCAGGCGAACACAGCCCGCGCCGGATATTGCAGTCCTGCAAGTTAGTGACCGTGGTCCCGCGCGAGCCGCAGATCCTGCACAACCGCAACAGCCCCGCGGACTAATTGAACACCTCACCGCGATGAACGCGGCGGGGACAGATACACGCACGCGCGGCGACGCGCACCCAAACGAAACAGTGGCGACCGTGATGGTCGCCACTGTGGGGTTTCTACGTATATGTCAAGCCTGTGACACAATCATGCGCGGCGGCGACTGAAGCCGCCAATCAGACCGGCGGCGCCAAGTAGTGCGAGCGCACCAGGAGCCGGGACTGCAAAGTACATGTTGTCGACCGTTGCGTATGACGTTGAGCCTGTCATCTGAAACACCCTGATCGTCAACTTGGCGATGGATGCGGTATCGGAATAGAAACCAATGAAATTCTCCGTATTTTCCGAATTTCCAAAGTAGGAAACGCCGTCTGCGAGCGTTACTTTGATGTAGGCAAAGCTTGGAGTCTCCCCAAGAATACTGGTGTAGATGTTGCCACCGATGCCTTGAACACCTGGCGCAAAGTCAAACACTAGGTCGTCCGTGGCAGTGGCTGTGCGCACCGTGGCGCCATCCGTCACCAGGCCCGTTGGCGCGGTCACCGTCCAAGTCATGCCGGAAGCGGAGAGCGGGCTACCAGTGAGCGATGTAGCCGTGCCCGGACCGTCACTGTTGAATGTCTCAACCGCAAAGGTCTGCCCATTGGCAGTCACGACGCTATTCCAAACACCAAAGTTAGTAAAGACGGCGACTGCGGCTGAAGCCCCTTGCACTGCTGAGAGGGTCACGAGAGCGGAGATGGCAAGTGTTGTATTTTTCATGATTGAGAGGTCCGGGAAAGGGGAGAAGTGCTGGTGATGATGTGAACTATCGGCAAACTACTTACTCACACTTGTCAGACGGCTGCCGAATTTGCACGGCGACGGCTTCGTCCACCGACAACACCAGCGAGACTAATCAGGGCCAGAGCACCTGGTGCAGGCACGGTTGCGAAGTAAAGGTTGTCGACCGTGGCGTAGGTGCCAGGAGTTGAGGTCGCGACCGAGATGCTTGAGATCGTTGCGCCATCGGAGTAGAAGCCAACGAAATCAGTCACAGTGCCCTGATCATTGACGTATGAGGTGCCATCAGCAAGCGTCACAGTGATGCGGGCGAGCACGACCTCGAGGCCAGAGGTCGTACCGAACATCTCCCCGCCGATACCTTGAACGCCGGGGGCGAAGGTGAAATCCAGCGTTCTATTGTTGGCGAAGGTGGTAATGACCTTCGGCGTACCGACGTTAGCGAACCAAAGCCCATCAAGTGCGTCGGCGGTCCATGTCGTACCACCCGCAGTGCGCGTGGCTGTTTCTTTAAAGCCATTGTTGAAACTCTCAAACGTCTCCGTAGCCACCGTCGCGCCATGGAACGCGACGTAAGCGTCCCACGTAGCCCGACTATTGATCACCACAACGGCACCCGAAGCGATGGAGGACATGCCAAGACCGGCAAGGGTGGCAACGATGGAAACGACAAGTGTTGTATTTTTCATAGGTGGTACTCAGGAGAGTTTGAAACAGGTTCGAGAATTGGACGAACAAAGGGCTACGTTGCCAAACGAAACCCGCGGGAATCGATCCGCCCTGATAAGCGCAGATTCCATCCACGATGGATCATCAATCCGAAACAAATGTTGACATTACTTACGGGGGTCTTTGTAAACATCGAAATCCAAATGATTTAGGCAAGCGGCGGAACTAGCCTTTGTGAATGAGCCCCCCGTTCCACCAGGTTCGCCATTCCCTTCTCCCCCTGCGAACGGCATGCCAACCCGCCCCGAGAAGAACACGCCTCGCCCACGCGGCCACCATGTTGGCCATCATCACCATGCTCGCCGGCACCGCCGCC
>JBILYM010000351.1:0-2608 GCA_044377725.1 Phycisphaerales bacterium | reverse complement strand
ACCAACACATTTGTCTCCGGGAAGTAACTCGCGAGGCATCCGCGCGGAATCTCATAGGAGACGATGCGGAAATTGTGCGCGCGTCGTTCGGTTCCGTTGTGGTGACTCACGATGTCCACTGCATCACCGTCGGAAAATTGGTGTCCGGCGATGTCATCCGAATTCATCAGTACCACGCGCCGACCGTTGCGAATGCCGCGGTAGCGGTCATCAAGACCATAGATGGTGGTGTTGAACTGATCGTGCGACCGGATGGTGGTCATGATGAACTGGCCAGGACCAACCGGCAACTTTGGAATGTGGTGGACAGTGAATTTCGCCTTGCCATCCGGAGTGCGGAACTCACGTTGGTCGCGGACTGCATGCGGCAATTCAAAGCCATTCGGCTGGCGAATCCGCACATTCATCTCTTCAAAGCCCGGAATAACCCGTGCGATACGTGCGCGAATAGCATCATAATTAGCCACATATCCACTCCAATCGACGCCAAGCGTAGCGCTGGCCATGGCTGCCACAATCGCGGGCTCGCTCAGCAGGTGCTCGGATGCGGGGGCTAGCGTCCCTGTTGATGCGTGGACAACTCCCATGGAATCTTCCACGCTCACAAATTGCGCACCGCTACTTTGTACGTCGCGCTCGGTGCGACCGAGGCAGGGAAGAATCAATGCATGCGCACCCGTGATCAGGTGCGATCGATTCAGCTTGGTAGAAATCTGCACTGTGAGCTTGCAGTTGTGAAGTGCCTGCGCGGTGTACGCGGTGTCCGGTGTTGCTGATAGAAAGTTGCCACCAAGTGCGATGAACACTTTGGCTTGTCCATGATGCATTGCGTTGATGGCTTCAACGGTGCTATGCCCATGTTCAACGGGAGGCTCGAAACCAAACTCGTCGGCGAGACTCTTGAGGAACGCGGGGCTTGGGCGTTCCCAGATTCCCATGGTGCGGTCACCCTGCACATTGCTGTGGCCACGCACGGGGCACGCACCGGCGCCGGGGCGGCCGAGGTGCCCGCCGAGTAGCAGAAGATTGATGATCTCCTGAATATTGGCAACCGCGTTCTGATGTTGCGTGAGACCCATCGCCCAGCAGCAGATCATTGCCTTTGACTTGCCGATGACATCTGCAATTTCGCGAATTTCTTCTTTGGAAATGCCGGATCCATCCACAATCGAGTTCCACTCTTCTACCGCAAGATTCGCGCGGTATGCATCGAAGCCATCGGTGTATTGATCAATGAATGCACGATCAATGCGCGCACCCGGCGTTTCCAGAATCGCTTTCTGAATTCCCTTTAGAAGCGCCACATCGCCATTGATGCGCACCGGCACGTGGTGCGTGGCCAGTGCGGTGCTCTTACCAAGCATGCCGCCGACTTCTTGCGGATGGCGGAATCGCTTCAGGCCAGCTTCTGCAAGCGGGTTGATGCTGACGATCTTGCAACCACGGCGCGCGGCTTCTTGCAGCGTGATCAGCATGCGCGGATGATTCGTGCCCGGGTTCTGACCAATCACCACAATGCAGTCTGCTGAATCAAAGTCTTTGAGCGTGACAGTGCCTTTGCCGGATCCGATTGTTCGCATCATTCCAACGCCGCTCGACTCGTGACACATGTTGGAGCAGTCGGGGAGGTTGTTGGTGCCGAACATGCGCACGAACAACTGATAGAGAAACGCAGCCTCATTGCTGGTGCGGCCGGATGTGTAGAAGAGCGCCTCGTTCGGTGATTTCAAGGCCTTGAGTTCATCAGCAATCACCGCGAAAGCGTTTGCCCATGAAATTGGCTCATAGTGCGTGCCCCCGCGCGGCAGGTACATCGGCTCAGTGAGGCGACCTTGCTTGCCGAGTTGGTAATCGCTTTGCCGTGAAAGTTCCTCAACAGAATGCGCTGCAAAAAAGGCTGGAGTGGCGCGGGCGATCGTCGCTTCTTCAGCGATCGCCTTGGCGCCGTTTTCGCAGAATTCAAACTTGGAACGGCTACCTGCAGGGTCTGGCCACGCGCAACCGGGGCAGTCAAAGCCGGTGGTTTGATTGACGCGCAGCAGCGTTGCCATAGTGCGCGCTACGCCCATTTGTGCCACCGATGTGGTGAGCGCCACTGTCACTGCCGGCGCGCCACCGGCTACTGCCGCGGGAGCACCAATTCGAATACCGGGATCAAGCAACTCCGGGCTGAGAAAGGCTGGGCTGAGAAGTTGCGGCGTGCGCGGACGGATGGTTGGTTGATTCATGAAATGAGTTGGTGGAGCAGGTGCTTCACGGGCCACACGATGAATTGGGATTCATGAACGCGTCGGAGTCATCCTCACGCAGAGACGGGTCGCGCGGTTGCAGACAGGCAAAGTCTTTTTCAATGAGAAGAAGCAGTGGACCAGCAGGTGTGACTTGTTCGGAAAGCATTCCAACTTCATCGGAATTCGCCCAGTGCAACGCGGCAGCCATCGGCACGCGAACGCGGATGGTGTTGCTTGCGAAGTCGGCACACATGGCGCTGACATCGGCACTGATCTCGATTGAGTTGCGCAGCGTCTCTTTACCGAAGCATGTTTCATCAATCACCGCGCCAGCAGCAACCAGTTGTTTCACTTCATGCTGTTGCAGTCGCAGGCGC
>JBILYM010000366.1:0-2612 GCA_044377725.1 Phycisphaerales bacterium | reverse complement strand
TGAATTGCGCTACCGGTCCAACCGAAATGGCCGAGCACATTGCGTATTTGGCCAAGCATTGGAACCGTCCGTTCAGCGTGATCCCCAACGCGGGTCTGCCGATTTTGGTGGACGGACGCACGGAATACCCTTTGCGCCCCGATGGATTTGCTGCAGCCATGCGTCGATTCATTGAAGAGTTTGGAGCAGGAGTCGTCGGAGGTTGCTGCGGCACCACCAATGAACACATCAGCGCGCTGCGCGAAGTTGTTGGTACGCGGACGCCGATCACGCGCGCGGCGGTACGCACGCCTGGGTGCTCAAGCCTTTACGGGTTCACCGAGTTCCGCCAAGACAACAGTTTCCTGATCATTGCAGAGCGCACCAATGCCAATGGAAGCAAGAAGTTCAAGACGCTGTTAGACGCCAATGACTGGGATGGCCTGGTCAGCATGGCGAAAGAGGAGATGCGTGATGGCAGTCATCTCTTGGACGTGTGCGTTGACTTTGTTGGACGCGATGGCGTGCAAGACATGGCCGAAGTTGCGAGCCGCTATGTGCAACATGTGAACGCGCCACTGATGGTGGACAGCACCCAAGCGGATGTGATTGAAGCGGCGCTGAAGCGAGCTGGTGGTCGCTGCATTGTCAACAGCATCAACCTAGAAGATGGCGAGAAGCGCATCGATGAAATTTGCCCGTTGCTCCAGCGCTATGGCGCGGCATGCGTGGCGCTCACTATTGACGAAGATCCGCAGGCTGGTATGGCGAAGACCGCGGACCGCAAGATAGAGATTGCAGCGCGCATTCATGATCTGTACACGCGCAAGTGGGGCTTAGATGCGCACGACTTGTTCTTTGATCCGCTGACATTCACCATTGCTACCGGCAATGATGAAGACCGTCGCTTGGGTCTTGAGACGTTGGAGGGCATCAAACGGATTTCTGAACGATTCCCGGAATGTCAAATTCTGCTTGGATTGTCCAACATTTCCTTCGGACTCAAGCCGTCTGCGCGAGCAGTACTGAACAGTGCGTTTCTACATGAATCGCGCGCGCGTGGGCTGACCGCGGCGATTGTGCATCCAAGCAAGATCCTTCCGGAGAATCGCATTCCCAAGGAACAGTGGGATGCTGCGCAGTGGTTGATCTTTGATCGTCGTGGTGCGGAGCGTCCGGAAGGTATGGCGGAAGACTTTGATCCGCTGCTGTACTTCATTGGACTATTCCCCGATGGTGCCGAAACGGTAGAGGTTCGCAAGACACTCGCCGATCTTCCAATTGAAGAGGCGTTGCAGCAGCACATCATTGACGGCGAAGACAAGGGTATTGAGGCGGCGCTTGATCGCGCGTTGGCGGTGTATGGGCCGCTGGAAATCATCAATGACCATTTGCTCATGGGCATGAAGGTGGTCGGTGACCTCTTTGGTTCCGGCAAGATGCAGTTGCCATTTGTTCTGAAGAGCGCCACGGTGATGAAGAAGGCAGTGGCGCTACTGCAGCCGCATATGGAGAAGGCTGGCGCCACCGGTCGTGCCAAGGCGCGCATTGTGTTGGCGACGGTTTCTGGTGATGTCCATGACATTGGTAAGAACTTGGTTGACATCATTCTCACCAATAATGGCTTTGAAGTGCACAATATTGGCATCAAGCAGCCGCTGACGGCCATGCTGGAAGCTGTGGAGCGAACCAAGGCCGATGCGCTGGGCATGAGCGGGTTGCTGGTGCGCAGCGTGGGCGTGATGGAACAAAATCTGCGGGAACTCAACGAGCGCGGCATCAATATTCCGGTACTTCTTGGCGGTGCGGCACTCACGCGTCACTACGCGGAGGGTCACTTGCGCGGCATTTACGCGGGACCTCTTTATTACGGGCGCGACGCGTTCGAAGGCATGTCCGTCTGTGATGCGTTGGCAACCGGGACGTTGGCGGCCATTGATGAGCAGATCGATGAGCGACTTGGCAAGCGTCGTGCGGTTGACGAGCGCGTTGCTGCATCGCGCGCCTGTGCGATTGGTAAGGAACCAGCTGGCGGCGCGGCGGTCATCGAGAGCGTGGACGGTGGTGCGGCGATGCGTGGCGAGCAGGGCTCGGGCGGCACTGAGGGTGCACGCCCAGCCAGTTCCGTGGTTGCAGTGGACCGCATTCCCGATCCGCCGTTCTGGGGTGCGCGCGTGGTGGAGCATGTTGATCTTGACGAATTGTTCCCATTCATCAATCAGACTGCATTGTTCCGCGGTCAGTGGGGATTCAAGCAAGGCGACCTCGATGCCAAGGCGTATGAAGCACTCTTAGACAACGAGGCTCGTCCAGCACTGGCGCGTATGCAGAAGCAAGCGAAGGATGATGGCGACGCGTTCTTGCAACCCAAGGTGGTGTACGGCTGGTACCCGTGTGCAACGGAAGGTGATGCATTGGTGATATACGACCCAACAGATCCGGGCCGTGAACTGGAACGGTTTGATTTCCCGCGCCAGAAGACTGGTCGTCAACTTTCCATCAGTGATTTCTTCCGTTCGGCTGCTTCAGGCGAGCGTGACGTGGTGGGTCTCACCTGCGTCACCATGGGGCCGATGGCCAGCGTGCGTGCGAAGAAGTTGTTTGATAGCAACGCATATACGGAATACCTGTAC
>JBILYM010000350.1:0-2616 GCA_044377725.1 Phycisphaerales bacterium | reverse complement strand
GGTAGTTCGCCTTGTTTGCAGCAGCTGCGAATTGTCCGCAGGCAAGGTCAAGGTTGGCAGCGGTGGAACTCATCGGCAGCGTGTTGTCGCCGATGGTGCCGGTGGTTGCACCGGCGCATGCGTCAAACGGCGGAGGTGGGTTGCCGAAGGTGACGGTGAGCGTGCCGCTGGTGACGTCTGCATCTTGGGTCGTGGTGCCGCCGTCGTCGTAGGACTCGTAGACGAAGACTTTGAGCGAGGTGGTGCCGGCTGGAATGGTGAACGGAGCGCCACCGAAGGTGGTTCCTGAGCCGGAGCCGGTGAATGTGCCGCTTTGGGTGGCGGTGGTTGTTGGCTTGATGCTCCAGAACGCAGTGGTCGATCCCGGAACTTCCACGCGAATGACGAACTCGCTCTGAAAGCTGCCGTTGATGGCCGTGAAGCTCAGGTTGTTGAAACTCAGGGCAGAGACGCCAGCTGATCCCGCTGGAACCGCAATGGTGGTGGAAGTATTGGTGGTGGTGGCGATTCCACCGTAGGTGACCCAGCCAGACATGTCCACGTCAGCGGCTGTGGCGATTCCAGTCATTGCCAACGTGGCCAAGGCGGCGATCGGCTTCATGCGAGTTAAGAATGCGATCATGAAATGCGGTGCTCCAAATTAAAAGTGGACTAGTTTTCACACAACTGGGGCGAACACTACAGCGTCCCACACGACATACAGGGTGGTAGATCTTCCATGGCAGCGACAGCGTCCGGGAAGCACCCCTCCTCCAAGGTAGCGCAAGTTCAGTTCTGAACAAGTTTTTAGTGTCCGGAATGCTTTCTATCGGTGAATTACTTGACCTGGGTGGGGGACGATTTCCTGGCGTGAATGGGGTTCTGAGGTCCTCGGAGAGGAAATTTGTGGGTCACCCCGACTTTTGGCTGCGTAATCGGGGGCAATGCGGATCTGCATGCTTCGTTTGGGAAACATGATAAATCGGTTCGCTTGCGTCGGTGCAATGGGTATTAGTGCTGGATGCGCGATCGCGTTGATGGCGGCTGGTGGGGTCCAGCGCAGTGCAACTCCGCCGCTCGGCGTGGCTCCAGTGAAGGCTCCGGCGCCCGCGCCCATGCTGCCAAACTTTGTGTTTATCTTGGCCGACGACCAAGCATGGAACGGTCTTTCCGTTCGCATGATTGCCGGGGATGATGCAAGCAAGAGTCGCACAACTCACACGCCCAATACGCAGAAACTTGCAGACCGCGGAGTGGTCTTTTCGCAGGCGTATGCGGCGCATCCAAAGTGCGAGTGCTCGCGCGCTTCAATCATTTGTGGGCGAACCACAACTTCGCTGAATGCAACTTCCAAGTCAGTGCGTACGTGGGCGGCACCCGTAGCGGATTCACTTGCGAATTCGTTGAAGCGCTTGCGCCCCGAATATCGCGCCGCACACTTTGGTAAGTGGCAATGGTCGCAAACGCCGGCATCGATGGGCTATGACCGGAGTGATGGGATTACCCAGAATGAAGATGGCGATAGTAAAGATCCCGCTGACCCCAAGCAGTCGTTTGGAATCACCAAGCGTGCGCATGCATTCATGGAGCAACAGGTGAAGGATGGGCATCCCTTCTATATGCAACTTTCGTACTACGCGGTGCATCAGAAGCCGCAGGCGCTTGCAGAGACGCTCAAAAAGTATGAGGGCGCGGGCGCTGCCGATGCAAAGGGCGGTAAAGGCCCGAAGGGTGGCGCAGATCGCGCGGTGAGTGCAGCGATGGCAGAGGATCTTGATACATGCGTTGGCGCAGTACTGAAGGACCTTGAAGAGCTTGGAATTGCCAAGAATACCTACGTCATTTACATGTCCGACAATGGTGGTCGCACCGAGAACCTCAAGGGCGGAAAGGGGAATCTGTGGGAGGGGGGCATTCGCGTTCCACTGATTGTTGCGGGGGCTGGTGTGCGTACCGGCGAGTATTGCAATGCGCCGGTCGTTTCCTATGACCTTCTGCCAACCGTGCTTGACCTTGCAGTCACTGGCACCGCTGCGCCCGCCGGTGTTGAGGGCGGTAGTTGGCGAAGCGTGCTGACTTCAGGCGCTGACACCGCGCAGGTGAGTCGACCGATCGATCGCATGGTGTGGCATATGGCAGTGGAGGTCGAGCATCCGCAGAGCGCCATGCGCCAAGGCGAATTCAAGATCCTCTATTACTGGGACACCAAACAGGTGCAACTCTTTGATGTTGCGAAGGATCGCACTGAATCGAAAGACCTGTCCGCTGAGCAGCCAGATCGTGTGGCAGCCATGCTTGCCGTACTGAAGGAACATGTTCGCGCGGGTCTTGGTGAGCAGCCAGTCGCCGCGCTTGAACGTGGTGAGAAACCAGCCGATGGCGGCGGGAGGAAAGGACAGCGCGGAGACAAGCAGGCGCCGCGTGAAGATAAATCAGCGCCGCGCGAAGGGAAACCCGTGCCGAGCTAACAGTTGTATTGCACGGCAGTCCTGTGAAAATGACATCACCGCTGCGTTGCGATGATCCAGCCACCGCCGAAGGTCACGCCTTGTTGCGATGCAAACTTGGGTCAACCGCAGCGCACATCAGCTGCTCGTTCAGCGTGCCCCCAAGGAACGCATTGATCTGCGGCACGAA
>JBILYM010000087.1:0-8009 GCA_044377725.1 Phycisphaerales bacterium | reverse complement strand
GTCACCGCCGTGGAACCCAGCTCTTCACAGTGACGTGGCGTACCTGGGATAAGAGTGACGTTCCCGTGGTGATGAATCGTGTGGCGGACACCTATATGTCCATGCGCGAGAGTGAAGAGAATGAGCGATCGGCACGCAGTAAGGCGCAGTTTGAAAGTAAGCGAGCCGGTGTTGAAGAGCAGATCCGTACGCTCAAGGCAGAAATTCAGGACTTCATTCGCAAGAACGGCATCACCGCTGGGCGCGAGTCAGACCTTGCAGATCAGCGCTCCACGGAAAATCTGGCGCGCCTGCGCGACGACACGATCCGTGACCTGACTTTGGCGCAAGCGCGGCTTGACTCCATTGATCGAAAGATTGCCGATCAGCGCTTTGAGGATGAAGACCGTCGCAATGCACTGGATGACCAGTCAATCCGTGCTCTCGAGCGTGATCTGCAGCAATTGCAGGTTGCCTTACTTGCTTCGCGCGAACGCTTTGGCGAGGACCACCAGCAAGTCAAAGATCTCATGCAGCGCGAGGCTTCCGGGCGCGCGCGCCTGAGCGCGGCGATGAACGAATCAATGTCCCGCAACTTGTTGGCGGACAAGATTAACTTCGCGCAGCGAGTGGTTGGCTTGAATTCGCTGGTAGAGAAGCAGACGCTCGACTTAACGACGGGACAGAAGCGTCTTCAGGAACTGACCGCGCAGATCAGTGCACTTGATGCGTTGAAGGAACAGCTTGTCCAGAAGGAACTGGAACGCAATGACCTGCAGGATCTCATTTCTCAGCTGGACTTGCTGCAGGCTCGTGAAGATGCTCGCCGCGTGCGATTGGTACAACGCGCCAGTACACCCAAGGAGCTTGACTTCCCGCAGTTGAAGTTCATGGTGCCCGGCGGAGCAGTGTTGGTGCTATTGGTAGTGGCGGGCATTCTCTTCCTGCGCGAATTCCTTGACCAACGCGTGAAGCAACCGAGTGACATCGCTGGCATTGGTGGCGCCCGGCTTCTGGGTGTCATCCCTGATATCAGTGATGATCCTTCCAGTCCAAAGGCAGCGGAACGAGTGGTCACGGAACTTCCTGGTTCCACCACCGCCGAGATGTTCCGCCAGTTTGCATCAGCGGTTCGAAAGTCAATGGACGCCAGCGGACTGCGTTCGATAGCGGTCATGACCCCGCACCCTGCTGGCGGCGCCACCACTACCGCGGTCAATCTGGCATTGAGTTTGCACGCTGCCGGTCGGACAGTGGCGATTGTTGATGCCAACCTACGGCGCCCGCGCGTCGCTTCTATCTTTGGTGTCGACCCGGATGCGCCGGGCCTCAGCGACATGCTTGCTGGTAAGACCGTCGAGCCACACATGGCGCACGGTATTGCCATCTACGGCCCCGGAACTGCGGACATTCGCGTGTACGAACGCCTGACCACCGATGAGATGCGCCGGTTGGTGGCGCGACTCCGCGAGAAGTACCAGGTGGTGGTGGTTGATCTTCCGCCGACCTTGGTTGCTGGTGAATCACTGGTAGTAGCGGATTGCTGTGACGCTGCCATCTTGGTGGTGCGCGCGATGCAGGATCAACGCGGGTTGGTTTCCAAATTCATCTATCAGTTGCAGGAGACTCACGCAGTCTTGATGGGCACCGTATTGATGCGCCCAGAACACACCATCGGTGGATACTTCAAGAAGAACGCGGAATTGATGGCCGAATACGCCAAGCCAGTGTCCGCGCAACCAGCCCCCACGGAGGCCAAGTCCTGACCCATTCACGCCCGAAAGCGGGGCATGGACTATGAGCGCAATTCAAACGGGGCGGCGCTTCCTAGTCACAGGTGGTGCGGGCTTCATCGGCTCGCACCTCTGCGAGACGCTGCTCGCCTCGGGCGCCCACGTCACTGTGGTTGACGACCTTTCCACCGGTCGACACTCCAACCTGCACGCCGCGCATGCCATGGGTGGCAGCAGGATTGAACTGATTGAGTCGACCGTCTCCGCGGCACTGCCGTTGTTGGCAGCTCGCCACTTTGATGGCATCTATCACCTCGCCGCAGCGGTTGGTGTGCGGCTGGTGGTGGAAGATCCCGCTCGAGCCGCCGAGACCAACATCTTTGAAACGGCGGCCATTCTGACATTTGCCTCACGCACACGTACACCGCTGCTCTTTGCAAGTTCAAGCGAGGTGTACGGAAAGGGCGTGCGTTCACCGTTTCAGGAAGATGATGACCTTGTCTTTGGTGGTCCCACTGTTTCGCGGTGGTCCTATGGCCTCTCCAAGGCGATTGATGAACAACTCGCCCTTGCCCACGCGCAACGTGATGGCCTTCCGGTAGTCATCGCGCGCTTCTTCAACACGGTTGGGCCCAGGCAGCGCGGTCGCTACGGCATGGTGCTGCCGCGCTTTGTGGCGGCAGCGGTGGCGGGACAGCCCATTCAGGTGCACGGTACCGGGCAACAAGTGCGCTGCTTCTGCGATGTTCGCGACGTTGCTGCGGCGTTGCCCAAGCTTCTCAATCGCACGGAGTGCCACGGTCGAGTCTTCAATGTGGGTGGCGATCGCCCGGTCACAGTTCAAGATCTTGCGGAACTGGTGATTCGTGTCACCGGATCTGCGTCAGCGATCGAACATATTTCGTACTCGGAAGTGTTCGGAGCTTCATTTGAAGACCTTGCCATTCGGGTTCCAGATATCACCCGCATTCGGACTGCTATCGGGTTTACGGCGCACATTGCACTGGAGCGCACCATTCATGACCTGATTGCTGAGCATGCTCGTGCTCCGGAGGCGGCGGCATGAATTGCGTCTCCATGACAACGGCAGTACGTCTTGATGCAGTGCTTTCGCTCTTGATGAATTCGCTACCTGCATTGCTTGCGAGCTTTGGGGCGACAGTGATCGCCGTCCCGATTGCGCGCTGGGTCGCACACAAAACGGGAGTGGTGGACGCGCCGGATCAGGTTCGCAAACTGCACGGGCGAACCGTGGCGTACCTGGGCGGCGTTGGTGTCTTCATTGGCGTCTTTGTTGGAATCATTGTCAGCGCGCTGTTCTCTGGCGGAGATCTCCTGTCGCTTCCGCCCGTGCCATTCTCGGTAGTGCTTGGAATGATTGCCATTACCTTTACCGGGTTGGCAGACGACATCTGGAAGTTTGATGCGCGCCTAAAGATCGCCGGCCAGTTGGTGGCTGCCGCGGCTTTGGCGATTGATGACATCGGTATCAACGTGGCAAGCGGGCTGCTCTCTCCAATCATGGGTAGCCCCAATGCAACCTTGATTGATATGGGTGGATTTGCCATTCAGAATGCCACGGTCTTCTATTGGGTCGGAACCGCGCTAGTGGCGGCGTTCGTACTTGGTGGCAGTAACGCCGCCAATTTGCTGGATGGCCTTGATGGACTTCTCTCGGGCATCACCGTGGTCATGTGTCTTGGGCTGCTCGCGTTGTCGCTGTTGATTGTGTATGCATTGCCGCCCGACCTTTCGAATATTGGCGAACTCACGCAATCCATGGCTGGCGCGCGCGTGGTCTTGTGCTTGAGTCTCATGGGTGCGTGTCTCGGATTCTTGGTTTACAACTTCAATCCCGCCACGATTTTCCTTGGGGACGCCGGAAGCCTGCTGATCGGCTTCCTTTCCGTCACCATCATCATGACCTTCGCCAATCTGCAGCCGTTCAGTTGCCCATTGGTGGCGCGCGCTGTTGCCGATAGCGTTCCGACTTTGCCAGGTATGCCTCCGGTGGTGCCTTTGCCCGCCGACGCTGGCTACGAAGGTCATTCCACGTTGCTGGTCATGTGCGGTCTGGCGATGTTTGGGCTGCCCATTCTGGACACGGCACTGGCGATGATTCGCCGTCGGCGCGCGGGGGTTCCGTTCTCTACGCCTGATGCCAATCACCTGCATCACCGCGTCAAGCGTGCGTGTGGCGACTCGGTTCGCAAAGCGGTTTGCGCGCTGTATGGCATGGAGCTTGGGCTCGTTCTCATTGGTATGGCTACTGCTCTGTACTTATTGGGTCAAGGCGGTCGATTGCTGTGGCCGTTCTTGTTCCTAGTGGGTGTATTCATTGTGTTGCTCGCAGTGGCAACGCGCGGTTCCGGCGCAACGCCAACGGGTGCACGCCGCGTGCCGCGCTCCTTGGCGGCCGATGGCGCCAAGCGCCGAGCATGAGTAGCCCCGCTGGTCATCTTCCGGTCTTACTTGAATCGATCAGTGACTTGCTTGGTCCGCCCCCGGGCGGCACGGTGCTCGACTTGACTGCCGGGCGCGGTGGTCATGCCGAGGCTCTGGCCCAAGCAGCTGGCGCAGGCGGTCGAATCATGTTGTGCGACCTGGACGCCGGGAATCTGGCATTTGCCGAAGCCCGGGTCCGGAACGTCGCGGGTGCGGAGGTCCGCTCCATGCACGGTTCATTTGCCAATGTCGACCGAGCCATGCTGGCGGCCGGGTGGGCTGCCGATCGCATCTTGGCGGACTTGGGGTTTGCCAGCACGCAGATGGATGACCCTTCGCGTGGCTTCAGTTTCCAGAACGATGGCGCGCTCGACATGCGGCTGGATCTCTCGCGCGGCGAGACGGCGGCCGATCTCCTGGCCCGGATGTCTGAATCGGCGCTGGCTGACGCGATATTCCAACTGGGCGAGGACCCATTTGCCCGTCGAATTGCGCGGAGCATTGTGGAACGTCGGAGTAGGGCGCCGTTCCGGACCACCCACGAACTGGCCATCGCCGTGAGCGCCGCCTATGGACCCAAGGCGCGCGAGAGCCGCATGCACCCCGCCACGCGGACCTTCATGGCGCTTCGCATCATGGTCAACGACGAATTAGGCGCTTTACGAGGCCTTCTTGAGGCATTTCGAGCGACTGCAAGCAAGTTTCCCAGCACCACCTGGCTCAATCCCAAGGCTCGAATAGGGGTCATTTCGTTCCACAGCCTGGAAGACCGACTGGTGAAACACGCGTTCGTGGAGTGGGAAACAGCCGGGCTTGGCAAGCGTCTCACCCGAAAGCCGGTGGAGGCAACCGACGCTGAGTTGCGCGCCAATCCGCGGGCTCGGAGCGCCAAGTTGCGCGTCTTTGAATTTGCTTCCGAAATCGGCGCCGTGCGCTGATGGATTTCCGCTTTCCCTGCCGATGAACTCGATGGCGTGCAGCCATCGGGTGGCATGCATTGCCGCAACGGATTTCGGCTTCATTCAGCCAAAAAGGTACGTAATGACTCGTGAGAACAAGCTGGCCCTCGTCATTGGTTTCGGACTCATGCTCTTTGTCGGGATTCTGGTCTCCGACCATTTCTCGGCGCAGCGCTTTGATCCGGCAACCGTCGCGCAGGTAGAGGATGCCGCATCCGTCGAAACCATTCAGCTTGATGCCTTCAGTAAGGACGCGCTGGTTGCCCAAGGCGGCGGCGTGGATCTTGCCAAGGATGGCGCCAGCGCGTTGCCCGATGCAACCAACCTGACCGGCGGCGAGCAACTCGCTGTCGATCCGGCTCCGCTGACCGTCGAAGTCGCCAAGGCCGACGGAACGCCCGTGCGTTTCCATAAGGTTCAAAAGGGCGAGACCTACTGGTCGATCGCTGCCCGCGAGTACGGCGACGGCTCGCTCGCCAACAAGCTTCAGGAGTACAACAAGGCGGTTTCTCCGAACGCTGCTAAGTTGGCGCTCAACTCTGACCTTCGCATTCCTCCCATCGAAGTGCTGAAGCCTGGTGCGACTACGCGGGTGGTTGTTGATGGCGCAGTGGCGAAGGCCACCCCGGAGGCACCAGTGGCTGCTCGGGTTGCCGCGGTTTACAAGATTCAGAAGGGCGACACCCCATACGCCATCGCTCGCAAGCAGGGCGTCAAGGTTGCCGAACTCCTGAAGTACAACGGCATCAAGGATCCCTCCGCGCTCAAGCCAGGGCAGACGCTGAAGATTCCGACCAAGGGTTGATGGACCTCACAGAGCACTGCCCGCTATGCGCCTCTTCTCCAAGCTCTTTCTGATCATGATTGCTCTCGGCGCGATGGGCCTCGGCCTGCTTGCGCTCCGGCAGCAACGCTATGAAGTCTCCAACGAGATTTCCCGAGCACATAATCGCATTGTGGAGCAAGAACGTGCTCAGTGGCGCATGCGAGCCGATGTGGCGCGGCGCAGCGACCCTGCTGACATTCGTACCTACGCCAGCAAATTGAAGTTGGAATTGATTCCTGCAGGCGAATCCACGTTGCTCGCGACAACGCCTGCTGAGGGGGCACTTGGTGAGCAAGTCGTCACCAATGTCGTGAGTTCGGAAGCTGCCCCCAAGGTAGTTGCTGCAAAGAAGCCGCGTGGTTCTAAGTCATCAAGCACGGGCAAAGCGAAGGAAGGCACGCGTGAACGCTGAAGGCATACCGGAGCTCGAGTCACACGCAGCATCCATCGCAAGTGCTGATCAATCACTACGTACGCGCCGGTGGGCCAAGGCGTTGGTTACTTGCACCGCCATCGCGCTCACGCTGACGGTTGCGCGCGTTGCACAATTGAAACTGCTGCCACCTGCAGAGCTTGATCGAGCCGCCGGACGTCGTACCAGCGAACGCAAGGAACTTGCCCAGCGCGGTGAAGTACTGGATCAGCGCGGTCGCCCACTTGCGATGAGTTTGGTTGGATACAAGCTCTATTGTGATCCGGCGTTTATCTATGAAAGTGGATGGGATAAGGCAAAGACGGCCTCCAAGACTGATCAGAATGCGGTCGCTGAATGCGATCCGTTCCGTGATGCGGCCATTGCGCTCGCACCAGTCCTGCGTCAGGCGCCCCAGGCGATCGACGAGCTTCTGAAGAAAAATGCCGAGCGCCGCTATGTGGTCCTCTCTCAAGAGATTGACGAAGCGCAAGTAGACGCGCTGCGGCACCTTGATATCGACGGCGTGGGGCTTGAGACCAAATTGGTGCGCGACTATCCCTCCGGACCACTCGCCAATCAGTTGATCGGCAAAGTCGGATTCGAGCACACCGGTCAAGCAGGCGTTGAATTCTCCTTCAATAAGGAGCTAGCGCCAGTTGATGGTCATGTGAAAGCGTTGCGCGACGCCTTTGGCCGCACGCTGTGGATCAACCGTGATGACTATGTCCCCGGTGATGATGGACAAGATGTTCGTCTCTCTATTGACCTCGCGGTACAAGAAATCGCCGAACGTCACCTTGATCGGGCGGTTAAGCAATACAACGCGGGCGGCGGTCGGGTGATTGTGCTTGACTCTTGCAACGGCGACATCCTGGCCATGGCAGATTTCCTGCAGAATCGGCCGGGTTGGAAAGAAGCAACCCAAGACCCATCACGGAAGATTCACCCATCATTGGGTCGCAATCGCAACTTCACTGATCCGTATGAGCCCGGCTCAACGATGAAGAGTTTCGTTTGGGCGCGGGCTACGCAGCTTGGTCTTGCCAAGCCAACCGACATCATCCAGATGCCAGTTGGATCACCGGTGGTCACGCCGTTTGGACGTGTCATCCACAATGCAGCGGGCGATCCGTACAAGTCCTATTCGTGGAAAGATGTGCTCGTTCACAGTGTGAATACAGGCATGGTGACTGTTGGGCTGCGCATGAGTCACGTGCAGATGCAGGAGATGGTGCGCGACTTCGGTTTCGGTACCAAGGTTGCCATCGGTATCCCTGGCGAGAGTGCGGGCATCATTACCCCGCCATCACGTTGGTCTGGCTACACGCAGTCATCAGTGGCGTTCGGTCATGAAATTGCAGTGACGCCGATTCAGATGGTTCGTGCGTTCAGCGCATTCGCCCGAGCAGACGGCACCATGGTGGCACCACGGTTAGTCTTGCCGCGCGACACGAGCGCCGGCGAAGATTGGCTTCCAGGATCGAAGCGAGTGATCGACCCCAAGGTGCTAGTTGAAGCGAAAGATGCCATGTCCAGCGTTGTTGAGGAGGGCACTGGCCGTAAAGCGCAAAGTGCCAAGTACCGCATGTATGGAAAGACTGGTACGGCGGAACTGTCCATACCCGGTGTGAAGGGCTATGACCGCAGTCGTT
>JBILYM010000349.1:0-2628 GCA_044377725.1 Phycisphaerales bacterium | reverse complement strand
GAAAAGAAACGCACCAACGGATGGTTAGCAGCGAGACGTTCGACACGACCAAGACATTTGCAGACCTCGGCCTTCCCGCGTCCGTCCTGAAGGGCGTTGATGCAGCCGGGTTCAAGCACCCCACCAAGATTCAATCGGCCCTGATCCCCGTTGCCATGAGCGGCAAGGATGTCATCGGCCAAGCCAAGACTGGCACCGGCAAGACCGCGGCGTTCAGCCTGCCGGTCCTTGGTCTCCTGCAGCCCGGCGACCAATTCGGCGCGCTGGTCTTGGTTCCGACCCGCGAGTTGGCAATCCAAGTGTGCCGCGAAGTTGAGGAACTGGGCGGACACACTGGAATTAAGGCAATTCCGGTGTACGGCGGCAAGCCGATGCGCGCGCAGGCGCAAGCGTTGGAGAGCCACCCAGAGATCATCGTTGGAACGCCTGGTCGCGTCATGGACATGCACCAGCGCGGCCTGCTGCCTTACAACCAGTTCAAGGTGGTGATCTTGGACGAAGTGGACCGGATGCTCGATATCGGTTTCCGCGAGGACATTCGCAAGATCCTCGGCGCCATGAAGCAGCGCCCGCAGACCATCTTTGTCAGCGCAACCATCAGCCCAGAGATTGAGAAACTCGCCCGCAGTTACATGAAGAGCCCGGAGAAGATCGTCACCACCGAGAAGAGTCTCACGGTGGCCGCGGTCGATCAGAGCTGGCTCACGGTTGAGCCGTGGGATAAGCGAAAACTCCTGCATCACCTGCTGAAACACGAAGAACCTGCCCTGACCATCGTCTTCTGTCGCATGAAGAAGACCGTCGATCAAGTAGCCGAATACCTGACCAAGCACGGCATTGATGCGCACGCCATGCACGGCGACATGTACCAGACCAAGCGCGACAAGGTGATGGATCAGCTCCGCGGCGGCTCGCTGGGAGTGTTGGTTGCCAGTGATCTTGCCTCACGCGGACTGGACGTTGATGACATCAGTCACGTGATCAATTACGACGTGCCTGAAGATCCGGAGATCTACATCCATCGCATCGGCCGCACCGCGCGCGCTGGTCGCCATGGCGTGGCGTGGACATTCATTCAGCCCGACCAAGGTGATTTGCTTTCTGGAATTGAGATGCTTGCCAACATCGAGATTCCGCAGAAGCAATACCCTGATTTCACGCCTGGACCAATTCCGGTTGACGTCTCAAGCTATCGCGAAGCAGAGAAGCGCCGTCGCGAAGAATCTGCAAGTGCCAAGAGCCGAATGGCAACTGCAGTGGCCCCCACTGCAGCCAAGGCTGCTGATCCAAATGCATTCCCAGGCGGAGTCGTTCCTTCGGCAATGCCGATGAAGCGTCTCGGCGGAGTGGTCCGCACGCGCAGAGGATGATTGATAAGCGAGCAACGAATGGGTCCCCGCGTCGCCATTGAAATTTCCGAAGAAGTGTGCGATGCGCTGGCATCCGGGCTGCCGATCGTGGCGCTGGAAACCGCTGTGCTGACGCACGGTTTGCCGCGCACGCCGATGGCTTCACCATGCGATCTGTCCGAGTGGATCGCTGAAATTCCTGCAAATCTTGCACTGAGCGTCCTGCTTGATTCCACCGTGCGCAATGGTGGAGCTGTTCCCGCCACCGTTGGCATGCTTGATGGAACGCTGCATGTTGGACTGAGCCGCGCACAACTGGAGCGCCTTGGTCACGATCTCGATGTGCGCAAACTCAGTACCCGCGATCTCGGCGCCGCAAGTGCGCAGCGCGCGAGTGGCGGAACCACTGTTGCTGCCACGCTTGCCGCCTGCGCCACTGCCAACATTCGCGTGTTCGCTACCGGTGGCATCGGCGGCGTGCACCGAGGCTGGACCGATCGACCCGACATCAGTGCCGACCTTGCTGCACTCGCGCGCACTCCAACCGCTGTTGTCAGCGCCGGTGCCAAGAGCATTCTTGATCTTCCTGCAACTGTGGAAGCACTTGATTCCCTCGGCGTCCCCGTGATCGGCCTTGGCACTCGAGTGTTCCCGCGCTTCATTTCGCAAGGAAACGATTCGTTAGGAGTGTCAGCGCACGCACGTGATGCTGCGGAAGTCGCTGCTATCTGCACCGCGCACTGGCAGTTTGCGCCGCACGTCGGTGCACTCATTGCGAATCCCCCGCCGGCGCAGTGGGCGATTCCCGCTGATGAAGTCGAAACCACCATCGCCGCCGCGCTGATTGAAGCAGCCCGTGCAGGTATTCGCGGCGCGGCAGTCACGCCATTCCTTCTCGACCGCGTGCAACGCGCCACTGCAGGACGAACCGTCGATGTCAATGTTGCCGTCCTTGAGTCGAACGCGCGCGTGGGCGCCGCCATCGCTGTGGAACTGGCCTCAATCCGCCGTTAACCTGTGTCATTGGCAAGTTCTGCTCCGAAATTTCCATTATTTCTACTCATTGAGTCGGTTACTGAGTTACCATGCACGCGTTGCCCTTCCTAAGAGCGACAACCAAGCACAACCCGGAACGGTGGCAAGGCCCTTCGCGGTCCCCCCCACACAACCCGTTGGGATGCACATGCATCGCCGGCCCGGAGCGAGGAATAATTGATGACAGTTGTAAGCGGGATCCTGGAGGCCATGAAAGGCTCATCCGAGGGTCGAATCAGGCAGT
>JBILYM010000086.1:0-8026 GCA_044377725.1 Phycisphaerales bacterium | reverse complement strand
GCCTGGACATCCGCGGCGGTGCGCAGGGGCGGATTCATCTTGGCTTGGGTGTTGTAGTCATCACACGCGGCGTCGGTGAGCAGTAGGTGGTGCGGACTTGCCTCGCCGCTCACGGGTTGCCCCGCGGCGCGGGCGCGGCGGAGAATCTCCGTGCTCCCTGCGGCCGAGACATGTTGCGCGTGGTACCTGGCTCCAACAGCCCGGTTGAGCATGACATCGCGCTCCAGCATCAACTCTTCAGCGATCGCTGGCCACGCACCAAGTCCAAGCTTCACTTGCAGGGGACCCGCGTTCATGGCGGCACCGTGCGTGAGGCTTGGCTCTTGGCAGTGTTGCATGAACGCGCAACCAACCACCTTGGCCATCTGCAGTACGCGCAACATCATCTGGGCGTTGGCGATGCCGTCGCCATCATCAGTGAACGCCACGGCTCCCGCCTGTTTCATGGCAGCCATGGGTGCCAATTGTTCGCCCGCGCGCCCAACCGTTGCCGCTCCCGCAACAAAGACACGCGCCAAGTTTGCCTCGCGTGCGCGCAGCCGTACGAACTCCACAAGCGGCCCGGAATCAAGGCACGGCGTAGTGTTCGGCATGCAGCAGACACTGGTGAACCCGCCGGCAATCGCTGCCGCTGCACCAGTGGCGATGGTTTCCTTGTGCTCTCCGCCAGGCTCACGCAAATGCACGTGCGGATCGATGAGTCCGGGGCACACCATGAGGCCATGACAGTCGACGACTTCCGCTCCGGCAGTGGACAATTCTCCAGCCGTCATGCTGACAGCGGCGATACGACCGCCGACCAATAGCACGTCGCCGGTGCCGTCAATTCCAGAGTCCGGGCAAATCACTCGACCAGCGCGCAGGAGGGTGGTGCTCATCGCGAGAGAGGGTACCCCGAACCGGTAGCGCAGCGCCGCCGATGGATGTGCTTAGCCCTCCCCGGTGTTGCGCTGCCACAAGTGGACACGCCGCAAAAACACGCACGCCCGCGGTTGAGGCGGGCGTGCGGAACATTCGAGCAATGAAACTTCAATCAATCGGGTGCAACTGACCCCGAAGTGATTTAGCCGTTCGTGGTGCCAGTGACCGGGCACTTTGCGCCTTCGGTCATGGCTGGGCAGCAGCTCTCGGTCTTAGCCGAGGTCTTGGTGGTGCTGGTTGAGCAGCAACCCTCGACCTTGGCTGAGGTCTTGGTGGTGGTTGAGCAGCAACCTTCCTTCTTCTCGCCGACTGCGCCCGGAGCAACTGCTGGTGCAGAAGTTGGGGTGGTTGCAGTGGCCTTGGTCATGCAGCACTCTGCGCCCTTGGTGCAGGTCTTGGCGTCGCTGGTGCACTTGGTGTCGCACTTGGCGGAGTCGGTGCAGCAAGATGACTTCTCGCCCATGGCGCCGGCAGCAGTGTTCTGCTTCTCGGTGGAGTCGCAAGCGGCGAAGAACATGGTGGCGCAGAGACCAGCGGTGACGAGTGCAAACTTCTTAGCGTTCATGGGAGTGGCTCCTGAGTAGTTGATCCGATCGTGCGCGGACCGAAAGTAGTCCGCAGGAAATGAAGTATACGGAGACCCAACGGGTGCAACGTCGTACTATTTCAGCAATGGCACCGGAAATCCCGGAATTTCAAGACGACCCCACCCCGGGGAAGGCGCCCCTCAACGAGCCCCTGGAGGCTCGGATTGACCGAATTCGGCGTCTTTCTGACAAGGCGCGCGCGCTTCCGCGTGTTCCGGGGGTCTATCTGATGAAGGACGCGACCGGAAAGGTCCTCTATATCGGCAAGGCTCTCTGCCTACCGGACCGTGTCTCCAGTTACTTCGTACCCAGCGCAGACCTGGGGGCTCGCAAACAGCCCATGCTGGATGTTGTCACTGATTTCGACATTCTGGAATGCGAAGCAGAATGGGAGGCGCTGCTCTTGGAGAGCCGGCTCGTCAAGGACATTCATCCGCGTTTCAATGAACTGCTGCGCGACGACAAGACCTTTCCGTACCTCGCCGTCACTATGCGCGATGAGTTTCCCGGGGTCTACGTCACCCGAAATCCATCCGACGAGCGATTCGCCGGCGCGCGCATCTTTGGACCGTTCACCAGCGTGCACGCACTGCGCAGTGCGGTGACATTCATGCAGCGCGTGTTTCAGTATCGAACCTGTGAACTTGACATCAAGTCGGATGATCCTGCCAATCGGCGCTTTCGTCCGTGTCTCTTGCACTCCATTGGCCAGTGCACTGCGCCGTGCGCAAATCTGGTTGGCAAGGAACGCTATCGCGGTGACGTGGACCGCTTTCTGCGCTTTCTTGGCTCCAAGCGCAGCGCATTAACGCGGGAGTTGCAGGCCGAGATGGCAAAGGCATCGGAGGAGCAACGCTTTGAGGATGCTGCAGTACTGCGCGATCAAATTCACGCGCTCTCTAAACTTGACGATCGGGAAACCCGCAGCGGCGAAGAGTATGACTGGCAACCAGAGATCACCATCTTTGCCGGTGATCCCACGGTCGGTACGCGCAGCTTGCAGCGCACGCTTGGCCTGGATCGTCCTATTCGCTGCATGGAAGCAATCGATATTGCCCACCTCGGCGGCGCAGAAACGGTTGGCAGCAAAGTGTGCTTTGTTGACGGCCGGCCATTCAAGGATGCCTACCGTCGCTATCGCATTGAGAGTGCGCAGAACGACGACTATCGCTCCATGCGCGAAGTGGTGAGCCGTCGCTATCGCGAAGCGGGCGAGGGCGCAGAATTGTTCCCGGATGTCATCCTTGTCGATGGCGGTCTGGGGCAGTTGCACGCCGCACTGGAAGCATTTGAATCACTGGGTGTTCAGCCGCCCATGGTGATTAGTCTGGCGAAGAAGGAAGAGCTCATCTACGTCCAGCGCGAGAGTGAGCCGATTCGGCTGGCCCGCAACAATGCCGGCTTGCGCCTCTGCCAAGCCATTCGCGATGAAGCACATCGTTTCGCGCAGCATTACCACCACATTCTGCGCCGCAAGCGAACCTTCGGCGAGGATCAATGATGACCGATGTCAGCTAGCGTGCTGTCACTGCCGTCCTTACGCAGGCAGTGGCATGGCGCCTGTCGGTCCATCGTCAGTCTTGATCGCAGGTGCCGGCAGTATGGCCTTCGGTGTAGTACTTGCCATTTCAGCGCCTAAGAGATCTGCCACCGTCGGCTTGGCAGGTGCTTCGCCGCGCATGACGCGATCGACATCATCTTTAGTCAGCGTCTCGTACTTCAGCAGGGCTTCAGCAACAGCAACCACTTGCTCCCAGTGCTGGTCAATGAGGCGAGCGGTGTCGGCAAAGGCATGTTCTGCCATGTGTCGAATCTCTTCATCAATGAGATGTGCGGTTTCCGGTGAATAGTCCTTGTCAGCAACGAACGCTTCGCGGCTGTCTTCGCCCTTGTAACTGACGAATCCGAGGCGCTCACTCATGCCCCATTCAAGCACCATGGCGCGTGCAATACGCGTCACCATCTTGATATCCATGCCGGCGCCGCTGGAAATATCGCCGGTCTTCTTCGCTTCAGCAATGCGTCCCGCGCACAGAACGCGCATGGTTGCTTCGCAGTACTTGCGACCGTACCCGTAGCGATCCTTTTCGGGAAGGCTGAAGGTGGTGCCCATGGCCTGACCGCGCGGAATGATGGTGACTTTGTGCAGTGGGTCTGCGTCGTCGTTCAGCACTTGCACCACCGCATGGCCAGCCTCGTGGTAGGCGGTTGCAATGCGCTCTTGCTCCTCGATCTTGCGGCTCTTCTTTGCTCGACCCCAACGCACCTTGTCGCGGGCTTCTTCAAAGTCCACCATCTCGATAATGTCTTTGTCTGCCATGGTGGCGATGATGGCGGCCTCATTGATGAGCGCTGCCAAGTCTGCACCACTGAAACTTGGCGTTGCGCGCGCGACCTTGTCCAGGTTGACGTCTGGCCCAAGCTTTACCTTCTTGGAATGAACGCCAAGAATCTGCCGGCGTCCCACCACATCCGGCGGGCTGACACCAACCACGCGGTCAAATCGACCAGGGCGGGTCAAGGCAGGGTCGAGCACATCAGCACGATTGGTTGCAGCAACCACGATCACCTGGTCAGAGGCCTCGAAGCCGTCCATCTCTACCAAGATGGCATTGAGTGTTTGTTCACGCTCATCATGACCACCCGATGAGAAACCACCGCCACGGCGTCGGCCGACGGCGTCGATTTCGTCCAAGAAGATGATGCACGGGGAATTCTCTTTGGCCTGCTTGAACAGGTCACGCACCCGGCTTGCGCCAACGCCGACGAACATTTCTACGAAATCCGAGCCGGAAATTGAGAAGAACGGCACGTCTGCCTCGCCAGCGATGGCGCGGGCCATCAATGTCTTACCGCACCCTGGAGGACCTTCAAGCAGTACTCCGCGCGGAATGCGTCCACCAAGTTTCTGGAAGCGCTTGGGGTTCTTGAGGAACTCCACCAACTCGGAAACTTCTTCCTTGGCTTCATCAATACCGGCAACGTCCGCGAAAGTGACATTGACACTTTCCTTGGTCTGCACACGGTGACGGCTCTTGCCAAAGCTGCCGAGCATGCCGCCCGGTCCGCCGCCAGCGCCGCGCATGGAGCGCGATAGGAAGAAGATCAGCGCTCCAAAGAGGAGCAGCGGTCCAATAATGGTCAGGAACAGTTGACCGATGAAGGAACTGCCAACGTTGACGTTGAAGTTAATGCCTTCCTTGCGGAGTTCAGCGTAATACGTATCCATCGCGCGCGGGTCAAGAAGTACGGTGATCGCCGTTGGGTTCTTGTCGTCAGGGAAACCGGGAACTCCGGGTTTCAGTTTGGCAATCGCTTGTGATTCGGTCACTTCCACCGGACCAATGATCTTGCCTTCTTTGGCGTAGGTGATGAAGTCCGACCACGAGACCTTACTGCCCGGAGTGCTGCTTGACGTGAGCACTAAGTAGACCACCCCCAGGAGTGCAACCAGCATGACCACGGTGACGACACCGCCGCCGCGCTTGGGCAATGGTGGTGGGCCACCGCGGCCTTCGGGCTTCCCACCGCGGCTGCGGGGGTCCTCGTCGGCGAAGAAGATGGCGGTGGTATCGAGGTTTCGAGAGTCGGTGGATGTCATGGGATCTGTTGAACGATATGCACGATCGGCAGGAAAGGTGGGAATCACCAGTTTCCTTGTAAATTTGCCACGATATCGGTGGCTAGATTCTGAACGACGGCAATCCGACCGATGTCGGTGGGTTCGGAAGACGGCCGGCTGGGTACAAACAGGGCGCTTCCTTGGAAGCCGTTGCGAGCCACAATCACCTTGCCGGTGCGTTGGTCGATCCACTCCCAGTCCACGGTGACTTCGTAGAGCATTTCTTCGCTCAGACCGGTGCTGCGGCTCTTGGAGAGTTCGCGCAGGGTTCGCTTACGCACCGTTCCGCGCAAGAGCGTGTCGGCGCGCGCGTCGGAAGCGATGTGGTAGGGGGTGATTGCTTGAACTTCCTTGATGAGCGCTTCGGTCAATTCGCCGTTGATTGGTCGGTCGAAGGTGTCATTGCCGAACACCGCCACGGCGATGGTGCGGTATTCCTTGGGAAATCGGCTACGCATCGAGTAGCCATCTGATTGTTCGGCGGTGACCGGCGCACTATCGCAACTGGCGAGCATCACCGCGGAGATCAGCGCAAGGCAGAAGAGTGGGGCGCGAAGCATCAAGTTCATGGGGTCGACGGGGCTGGTGCGGGTGCGGGTTCCGCCTGCGGCGCGGGGGCATCCTTCGCAGGAGTCTCGGGCTTCTTCTCTGGCATCTCCGCCGTACCGGATTGCGTCGAGAACTTCTCGTCGATCCGGATCTTCTCTTCGATGATGTCTTCTGCGCCTGGTCCAACCGTTGCAGCAGCCCGCGAGTCTTTGATCAGTTCAGCTCGAATCGCCGCGTAGTTGGGAGCGGACGTGCGAATGGATTCCGGTAATTGTTCAAGCACATCATTGATGGCTCGCAGTGCCTGAATGGTGGCAACTGATCGCGGATACTTCTTGACAAGTGCTCGGATTTCCCGTTCTGCGCTGATCGGATCGCCAAGTTGCCAATACCAGTTGGCAGTGGTGAGTCGCTTCTCTGCTTCGCTTTCGTAGATGCGTAACAGAATCGCTTCGGCGCCAATCTGCTTTGCCAATTGTGGCTCAGTCGCCTGTAATTCACGCAATTTTCCAGAGGCTTCTTGCAAGCCCTTGGCATCAAACTGTGGCCCCTTGTATGTCGAGCAGTACGCGGCAATCAGTCGCAGGCGCGCCTTGTCCACCAAGCGCGAACGCGGATAGTTCTGCACGTACAGGTCGTAGGCATCGGCAGCCAGAGACATGTCACGGCGGTCGTAATAAAAGTCTGCAAGCTCCATACCGGCCTTTTCTGCGAGGGCGCTGCCGGGGAGTCGCTCTTGGATTCGAATCAGAATTTCTTGCGCGTCGTCGTCGGTATTCACCCAGCGGAACGTGCCCCAGAATCTGCGCTTGAGTCCCCCCGCGTACATCTTGGCGATGTCCAGTTCGCGTTCGAGCGCTGGGATGAATGACGCGGTGTACGCGTAGCGGCGTGCAATGTCTTCCAGGTCAAAGAGCGCGTCGTACTCTTCCTTGAGCGCCATCTTTGCGTCGGCGCGGGTGAGCAGCGCCTCCGGTCGAAGCGAGTCGGCGGGGAATCGTTCCAGCCACGCGTCCATCAGTACCAACGCGCGCTTGGGCTCTCCCTTGGCCAGTGCCAACTTTGCCAAGTTCACCACCGCTGCGGGGGTTCCGGGTGCGGGCGCGTCCAGTTCCTTCCAACGATCGTTGTCATCCAGTTTGAAGTCCTGCTGCGCCATCGCTCCCGCGGAAATCGCGGCGGCGGTTACAAGGGCGGCCCAGGTCATCAGCAAACGCATGCGCTGGATCGTACGCTTGCCATCGATGCGTGCAGCCGTCATTGCCAACCCAGCCTCCGGCCGCGGCCGGTCCCTCGTTGCCGCCGAGCGGATCTGCAGCGCGTTGGCGGCTCGGGGGATTGTTCCCACCCGTTTGCCACTGGATGCATCTCACGCCGACCTTGAAGCCGCATGCGTTGGCGCCCTGGCGGTGGTGGCGGTGGGGGGGGATGGAACGGTTCGATCGTTGGCCGCCAAAGTGGCTGGCGGATCGGTTCCGCTTGCCATTGTGCCAACGGGCACGGAGAACTTGGCAGCCCGGGAGTTTGGATTTCGCTGTTCGTCGGCAGTCCTGGCGGATCGCATCTTGGCCCGACAATCGCGCACGGTCGACCTTGGATTCATCCGCCGAGCCGGGTTGCCGGATCATGCATTTCTGGTGATGGTTTCTGCCGGGTTTGACGCCGACGTAGTTGCCGCACTCGGGGCGACGCGTCGGGGACCGGTGACATATATGTCGTACGCGCGGCAAATTCTGACGCTCTTGCGCCGCTGGCAGGCGCCGGGGTTTGTGGCGGAGAGCGGGGCGCTGGGGCTGCCGAGCCAACAGGACGCCGTCGACCAACCGAGCGAAGCGGGCGAGCCAACCACGTCCGGCGCCGTCTGGGCTGCCGACCGCATTCAGGCGGCGGGGCAGCTCATCATTGCCAATTCACGGCAATACGCGCTCCGGCTCAATCCGGCACGGGCGGCCGATCCGTCGGACGGACTGCTGGACACCGTGGTGCTGCCCGCTCACGGGGGTTGGAACATGGTCGCCTGGGCGCTTCGGCTGGCGCTGTCGCCCGGGGGGATCGCCGGCGCTTGGACGGCACGCGGTCCCGCATGGCGGGTGCAGTTTGATCGCCCCACGTTGATTCAGGCCGACGGCGACCCGGTTTCGGGTGGTCCGGTGCAGCAGATGGAGGTGGCGCTCCACCCCGGAGTGCTTCGGATCGTGGAGATGAATCGGTCGCAGGGTTTGCCCGCGGGCGCCTGACCCGCAATTTCTGCGCGCAATCTGCAGTAATTGCCGATTTCCCGCCGATGAAGGGTACTGGAGCCACGGATGGCCGCAGTCATACCTTTCGAACGACATCTGCTTGCGCG
>JBILYM010000085.1:0-8046 GCA_044377725.1 Phycisphaerales bacterium | reverse complement strand
AGCGAACCGAATCGGATCCAGATGTACACCAACATTCCGACGCAGGAAAGCAACACTGCCAGGGTGGCCTGCGACGCAAGGTCGCGTGCTACCGATGGGGAGATGCTGGAGACCTGTTCAAGTGATGCCTGCTGACTCAACGCTGAGGAGACCAAATTCCACTCCAAGTCAGCGTAGTTCTTCTGCCACGCCACATCAGAGAGTTGCGCGCCGGCAAGATCTGGGTCGGCAACCACGATGGCGAGAGACTTGAAGGTGCCGTTACCTGCAGCGTCAAGGCCCACCACGTCCACCGAACGTCCGCCCGCTTCGGCGAACGCCGGACTGCTACGCATGCGCCGAATGCGCTCCAAGGCATCCGCGGGAGCGAGCGGCGGTTCAACCTCAGTGACCACAATGGCAACGCCACCGATCGCCGAATCAGTTGGGTAATCAAGCGTTGGGCGCCCGATGACTTCGCCAAGTCCGGGGCGATCGATGCGATACGAGTGGCCCGTCGATGCAGCAACGCCGAGACCGGCAAACTTCACCGGACGGCGGATGTCCATGTCGTCCTTGAACACTTCAACGACTGCCGAGACCAAGATGTTGGCAATCGGTGTGTCTTCGGAAACTCCGGATGGGTTGGGAACCTTGATCTGGAATGCCGACGACTCCAGCGCCGCGTTGGTTTCACCGACCGTGAGGACGGTGGCATTGCGAAGCTCCGAAAGCACCGGATCAGCACTGTTTGCTGCGCCGAGCGTGTGCAGGCGTTCTTCCACTGCGCTGCGCGCCATGGCCAGGTGACCACCGAACGCGTCCTCGCCAGCCTGCGCTGTACGCGTGGACATGGTCATGGTGGTTCCGCCGCGGAACTCAGTCTCAAAGATGTCACTACCGCGACCAAGGGTTGCGGAAATGCAAATGATTGCCACCACAATGGCGCCGCCCCAGAAGATGAATCGGTAGCGGAGCCAGTCAATCGATGGTTGCAAGGCGCGCGAAAGTGCTGGCACAACGATCGGCAGCATGGGCATGGTCTTGGCGTTGAGGCCAAGTGCATAGAGGCGCAGGAGTACCTGCGTCACTATCAAGCCGGCAGCAAGTGTGCTGAATACGCCGATCCCCATGACGAGCGCAAAGCCCTTCACTTCAGAACCCGCGAACCAGTACAGCACTACCACCACGATCAAGTGCGTCATATTGCCGTCGATGATGGCTGTGCGCGCGCGGCGCATGGCAGTGTCGATGGCATCAAGGAGCGGCTGCTTGCGATCGACCAATTCTTCACGAAGGCGCTCGTAGATAAGTACGTTGCTGTCAACGGCAATACCCAAGTTCAGCGCAATGCCGGCAAGACCTGGCAGCGTGAAGCTGGCATCCACCAGTGACATGGCGTAGAAGATGATCAAGGCATTCACCAGGAGCGAGATGTTCGCAATGATTCCTGGGATGAAGTAGTAGAGCGCCATGATGGCAAACGTGGCAGGCACCGAGATCAGCACGCTGTTCAGTCCGCGCTGCAGGTTGTCCTTGCCCATGGCCGGTCCAAGGACGCTGACTGAGACCGGTTCCGGAGAAAGTCGCGCACCCAGCGAGCCCGATGCAAGAACGCGTACCAGGTAATCAATTTCCTTCTCGCTGAAGTTGCCACTGATCTGACCGCGGTCATTGATCTTGGAGTTCAGGTTGGGTGCTGTGTAGACCTGATTGTCCAGAACGATGGCCATTGGCTGATTAACGTTGGCGCCAGTGAGGCGACCCATCTCGATGCCACCGGAATCATCAAGCTCAAAGCTAACGGCAACGCGGCCGAGTTCGTCGCTGGTTCGGCCGACGCGCTTCATGGCCCATTCCTTGCCGCCTGGCTCGTGGGTCAGGCTGCGGTCCGGGGTGATCCAGAGAAGAACATAGATGGACTTGTCCGGTCCGGTTCCCGCGGTCAAACCGCGGCTGGAAGCAAAGAAGCCGGCCGGATTTGCTTCAAGCGCTTCGCGCTGCGCGGGCGTATTCGCCCACTCATCAATACTGTTGATCTTGAACCAACGAGCCACCGGACTTTCAGCCGCAAGGGGTCCGCCTTGAGCAAGTTGCTTGCGCAATTCTTCGACATTTACGCCGAGCGAATTCTGCGTAGTGACCGCGATATGGAAGTCCAACACGCCGGCGCCCCTCAAGAGGCGCTTCAAGTCTTCGGGGTCATCAAGCACCGTACGCAAGGCTGCGTAGGCATCGAAATTCAGCAGCGCGGTGTCGATCTCAGTGGCCGCGGATGGGAACTCCGTCTTGAGTTGCTTTACTGCCGTAGCACGGTCTTCACCCTTCTTCGCCACTTGCGGCAATGCCACAACGCGTGTCCAGCGACTGGAAGTGAGCGCACCGGTCTGCACCTTGGCGCGTTGTTCGTCGTAAGCCA
Source organism: Phycisphaerales bacterium (assembly GCA_044377725.1). Lineage (GTDB taxonomy): Bacteria > Planctomycetota > Phycisphaerae > Phycisphaerales > SM1A02 > UBA966. The sequence goes on along the minus strand of JBILYM010000085.1, from coordinate 5,648 downwards.
CCTCAGCAGTGGCGGCCGCTTCAGCAGATGCGTCAAGATCAGCACCCTGCTTGCCTGCAGCAATCGCAGCGTCATACGCAGCGCGACCGTCACGCGCGGCGCTCCACAGTGATTGCAACTTGGTCAATTCAGCAGCGCGCGTTGCATCGCCCTTGGCCAAGTCAACAGCTTTACCCTCGGCGAGCGCGGTGTTCAGTTCGCGCGGCGTGAGACGAGCCTTGGCGAGCAGTGCATCAAGAGCATCCGTATACGCCTTCTGCGAAACGCGAACTTCGTCGCCTGGAAGCGGCATCACCACTTCGATGCGATCCTCACCCTGCGGCGTCATGGTCAAGTCCAGGACACCCTGAGGATTGACGCGATTTTTAAGGGTCTTAATGGTCTGCTTGAGCAGTTCTGACTTGGTTTCAGAATCTGATCCAGCCGGCATATTGACCGAGTAAATCAGGCTCACACCACCGCGCAAATCGCGACCGAGTTTGATCTTCTGTGCTGGCGGCATGATGGCGAGCACCATGACTACACAGGTTGCAGCAATGACGGCAACGTCAAGGAGCGTACGCTTGAGTGGCGCAAATGCCTTGCGGACTCCCGCAACGTAAATAACCAGAAGGAGCGGAAGGATCAGCGTGTGGAAGAGCAGGTGCATCGTGTTCTCAGTGGTGCCGCAAAGTGCGCGAAATTCAATAACGGTGAAGAGTCAATCAGGCCGCAGCGTCCTGTGGGATCACTTGCGAGATGGAGCTCTTGGTGAAGGTAATGCGAGTGTTGGAAGTCTCGTCAACCTTCAAGATCAAGGAGTCGTCCTTCAGTTCGACGACGGTTCCGACAATACCGCCGACGGTCAGCACCTTGTCGTGCTTCTTAATGTTGCCCAAGAGATCTGAACGCTTCTTCTTCTCGCGACGAGCATTGATGAAGGAGAACAGGATCATGGCGCCAAGAAGCACCACCATCATGATCATGAATTGATTGCCACCGGAGGCGGACGGCGCAGTCGCTCCGGCGGCATCCGTTGCGGCTGCCGATGCTGCGGGCGCGGGTGCCCCGGGCAGGGACGGGCCGTCGGTGGTCTGTGCGAGAAGGGTCAGTGCGGTCAGGGTCGGGGTGATCATGTTTGCTCGTCAGTACTCGAATGCGCCTCGTCAGAACCGATGCACGGCCATGCGACGAGGAGCGAAGACCACGCATCTTCACGGATCGCAGTTCGGATGTCCAGCATAAGCCGCTGGAAGTGCCGGATGTTATGGGCACTCACCAATGTTGGCCCAAGCATTTCGTCAGCCATAAAGAGGTGCCGGAGGTACGCCCGGCTGAATCCGCCGGCGCAGGCTTCGCAGTCGCAGGAGGGGTCGATTGGAAGAGAATCTTCCGCAAATCGCGCATTTCTTAGGCGAATTGGGGCTTGGGGCGTGAACGCGTTGGCATTGCGACCGTTCCGGGTCGGCAGGACGCAGTCGAACATATCCACCCCGGCGGCCACCGCCATGACGATGTCCCGTTCGTAGCCGACACCCATTAAATATCTTGGCCGATTGTCCGGAAGGAGCGGAGTGGTGAATTCCACCACGGTTCGGATCGCCTCGGTGCCCTCCCCGACAGCCACCCCGCCGATGGCATACCCGGGAAGATCATGAGCGCAGACGCCTTCCACGGAACGCCGGCGCAGGTCAAGATTGGTAGCGCCCTGGACGATGCCAAAGAGCGCCTGATCCTGCTTCCGGGCATGCGACTGAACGCAGCGGTCGAGCCATCGCAGGGTGCGCTCATGGGCTTCCTCCATGCGCACGGCATGATCAACCACTCCGCGGGTACGAGCGACGCGTCGCTCATCGGCGTCCTCAGCAGGCAGCGCTGCGGGAGCGCAATCATCAAAGGCCATGATGATGTCCGCGCCGATTTGATTCTGGACGCGCATGCTTGATTCCGGACCAAGGTGAACCTTGGAGCCATCAATGAAGCTGCGGAAGGTCACACCCTCTTCACTCAGGACAGCGGTGTCACTCATGCTGTACGCCTGGTAGCCGCCGCTATCAGTGAGGATCGGTCCGTTCCAGCGCATCAATCGATGCGTTCCGCCGAGGCGCTCGATGCGATCGCCGCCGGGACGAAGAAACAGGTGGTACGCGTTATTCAAAATGATTTGACTGCCGGTGCCGCGAACTTGCGCAGGTGTCAAACCCTTCATCGCGGCCGCGGTGGCGACCGGCATGAATGCCGGCGTGTCAAAGGATCCATGCGGCGTTGTGACACGTCCGAGGCGCGCGCGATTCGCCGTAGAGCGTGCCAGAATCTCAAACTGAAGCGCACTCACCGCGGCTTCCGGCTCGCATCGCGCAACGCGCGCTTTTCGCCTTCAGTGAGCGAGTGCAAACCGCGCGCTGAAATTTTGTCAAGGATGCGATTGACTTCAGTGCTGGTAGCGGATCCTTGCACGTTGCCGCGCTTCACTGCAACGCGCGCACGGGCCACCTTGCTGGTTGGGTCGTATTGGCCAAGGAAGTCAAAGAAGCCATGCAAGTGATTCGGGTTACGGACAAGCCAGAACCCGGCGAGCGCGCCACCGATGTGCGCTGCTTCACCACCTGCATTTGTCCAACCGAAGATGACCGCCAGCAATGCAAATCCAAGCAATCCGTATGCCAAGACACCCAAGCGCATGGGGATGACAAAGAACAGCAATACGGTGGCGTTTGGTGCCAGGTATGCAGCAGCCATGATCACACCGAAGACTCCAGCTGATGCGCCGACCAACATGGTGTTCGGATTATTGAAGAGCAGTCCAGGCAAATGGAACGATGGTCCGAACGCTTCTTGACCACCAATCGCTAGGCCGTTGAGAATCAGGTACATCAGTGCGCCAGCAATGCCGCACAGCAGATAGAACGCTACATAGCGCTTCTTGCCGAGGTAATTCTCAACCATTCCGCCGAAGAAGAACAGCGTCATCATGTTGAAGAGCACATGATTGAGGTTGGCATGTAAGAATTGGAACGTGACGAATCGCCACACTTCAAAGCCGGAGGGGCCCAGCACCGGATCCGAGGCGTATACCGCACGCGCGGTAGAGAAGTATCCAAAGTGAGTGAGTGGTCGTTCCTTGCGGTACTCCACATCGGCAACTTTCTCGCGGCCCACGACTGCGTCGCCGAATGCCACACCGGGCGCGAAATCGACTGGATTGGTGAGTACCAACTTGCTGCGGTCGATCTGGCGGATTTGTTCCGCAGTCACGCCCGGCATCAGTTTGCTTGCCAACGGCTCGTTGGTCCAAGACTGAAATCCCTCGACCACAAACACTGCCACGCAAATCGCAATGATCCACGTGGTGGCCGACCAACCCAATGCGCGTGCATAGGCGGGTGGCGTTCGAGGGTCGGGTCGGTAGTACGGTCGGTCCTGGATGCCCATAGGTAGAACGGGGGACGATATCGCAAAGCCGTGGCGCGCTGCGGGTGGTTAGCGCTGCGATCCGCCGCGGCGGCGATCGGTGGCGCGCGCAAGCGTGGCGCGCTCGGTTGCCGAGAGTCGATCCGCACCTTCGCGGGCGATCTTCTCCAGAATGAGGTCAACCGCGCGGTCTTCAGCGGCGCGCGTCTGGCGTTCTTGCTCGGCCGATTCACGCTCGGCGCGCAGTTCGCGCGACTCGCGCTCCTCGGATTGATCGTGGTTTGCCATCCATGACGGGCGCGCTGCTGCCACGGAGTCACCGGCTCGTAGGCGCCACAAGATAAATGCAGCGAAACCGGCGCAAGAAATTGCCACGGTCAACAGTGTGCCAAGGTCGCGGACGATGGCGACCAGGCCAGCGGTTGCTGCCGTGGCGAGCGTGGCAGCCGCCGCAATCCGCGGGGTGTCATATTCGCCGCGCCGGCGCAAGATGAACGCCTCCATGACGCGACCGCCATCAAGCGGCAACATGGGGAGCAACGCCAAGAATGCCAATTGCACGCCAGTCCAATGAGCAATCCACAGGGCATCGATCCACCAAGAGTGCGGATTACTAAGCCAGGATGCGGAGATCGGGTCCGGGAGTCCCGCCCCAATCCAGTCCCCGGTGATGGTTCCAAGGGTGATTCCCATGGCAGCAAATGCCACCACCGAAACGGCCGTTCCCACCGCTGCCGATAGGAGCGCGGCGAGCCAACCCGGCGCAGGATCGATGCCTTGCAGGCTGCCGAGCGGCCAAAGGACCACGTCGTCCGCGGAGCCGCCCGAAGCACGCACGACCAACGCTCGCACGAGCTCGCGCATGAACACCAATACAAAGAGTGCGCCAACCGCCATGCCCACCGTGCTGGCACCGTGTACAGATGACTCTTCCACCGGTCCATACGAACCCCGCAAAACCACTACCAGTGCGTACACGATGAAGGTGAAATGCACCCGAAAGTGGATACCGGCGATCGGGAACAACGGCAACGACCACGCCAACGGGTTCGCAGCGGATGGTGCCGATCGTTCCCACGTCATGAGCGCGCCTCGCGGGACATCATGGCGTTGCTCCGGCGCCGGACGCTCCATGTTTCCACAGCGTAAATGCGCCGAGGGTCTTACCGTCAACCAACTCGCCACGGACGATCATGCTCTGCAGGTCTGCGACCGATCGAGTGACCACTTCAATTTGCTCACCCACTTCAAGGCGTTGCGGAACGGGCGTGAGACCGGTTGCCTCAAAGACGTACATGCGCTCATCAGCGAACCCGGGACTGGTGAAGAAGACACCAACCGGGCGAATCTGCGCAGCGGTGAAACCAGTCTCTTCCTCAAGTTCGCGCGCCGCCGCCCGTGCGGGGTCTTCACCAGGCTCTAACTTTCCAGCACAGAATTCGTCAAGCCAGGCGCCAACAGCCACGCGCCAGTTGCGAATCATGACCAGCCGGCCGTCATCGAGTACCGGAATGACCGTGACGGCGCCGGGATGACGAACAATATCGCGAACAATGACTCGACCGGCGTCGTCGCGGAATGTCACACGTTCAACGGCAAACACGCTGCCCCGGTGGATGGGGGTTCGGTCATAGGCAACACGGGGAGGCGGCAGGCCAGAAGATCCATCCATGGGTTGCCCGGAATCGTACGCGAGTGCCATTGCCGTCCGGCGGCGGGTCGGGGATGATGCACGAATGGATGTCCTCTTCACGCCAATCGCTCGCCTTGCGAGATCTCGCTCATGCTGAACTTTGACGAACGTCCGTCCCGGCGTGACTTTGCGCTGGGCGCAACGGCGATTGGCGCGATTGCGGGCGTTGCCGCCCTGCTCTTGGCGTTCGGGAAACTGCAGCCACTCTTGGAGCGCCGCTTTCCGGTGATTGTGGAAACCAACGGCGCGCAGGGAGTGCGTCCAGGGAGCCTCGTCACGCTCAACGGCGTCACCGTCGGCGCGGTCCGCGACGTAGCGGTTGACCCCGCGTGGCATCCACCGGTCCACATCACGATTGAACTACGGCCCGATGCGCGGGTTCCGGCGGATGCTGACATTCGCCTGTCCGAATCACTGGTTGGCGGATCGGCGGAGGTGGCGTTCCGCGTTCGTGCCGATACCGGTGCGGGCGCCCTGCTCCTGGCAGCCACTGAGCCGCCGATGCGCGTGCGCGGTGAGAGCGTGAGTTTGCAGGAACGACTTGATGGCGCGTTGGTGGGTGCGC
>JBILYM010000348.1:0-2638 GCA_044377725.1 Phycisphaerales bacterium | reverse complement strand
AATTCTGCCGCGCGATGGCGTTCAGAACTTCAGGGATCATGGATGTAGCAACCACCAATCGGACCGTGGCGAAACGCACGTCGTACATGGAGTTGGATACGCGACCGGTGATGGACTTGGCAAAGTCATACGACACAATCGCTTTCGGGTCGAGCGGCGGCAATACGGGAGCAGAAGCTGCCGCTGCAACTTCAGCGCCATCGGCTGGCGGCGTACTTCCTTCCGCTGGGACTTCCTCGGTTGCCACGGGGGCGACGACCTTTGGAAGAATGTCTTCTTTCACGCTGATTGACAGAATCCGCTTCACGGGCGCGTCAACAACGCCGCGATAGGGCTTGTTGGCAGCGGTGATTGCATTGAGCACATCCTCAATGACCCAGAGGCGCCATTGCCACAAAAACATCTTGGTTTCCGAGGGCGGAGTACCTGCCTCGGTGGGGAGTGCTGGCATGCCAATGTCAGCAATATCAGCGTAAAACGATGTGTTTGCAGCAGCGTCGGCGTACAACTGCAATCGCTTGTCGACCAACGAACGCTGTAGCCGAACGAGTTGCTCTTCGTTGAGCGACTTGCGATCGGCCTTGCGCTCGGCGGCAATGAACTGGTCTTGGCGGCGCTGCAGTTGGTCAATCAGACTTTGGTCGGTTGGAGGCTTACCGGCGCGGGCTTCCTTGAGGTCAGTGGCGGCGCGGGCCTGCACTGCGTCGAAGACTTCCTCAGCGATGAGATTGACGTTCTCGCGCGTCACGGTCACGTCTTTGACGAGCTTGCCGCGACCCTGCTGATTGTGAGCAAGCGCAGTCTTCTGAATCGCCTGAGCGTCTGCGCGGAGGCGGTCGGCAAGCTTGCGGTACGCCAACACGGTGTTCTCATTGACGACACCAACCTTCTGCTCGGCTGCAAGACCAGGCAGCGCGATCTCGACGGATGACTTCTCATACTTCTCAAGGGCGGCCATCTCTTGAACACGCTTGGTGGCAGCTTCGTCACGCGCGGAGTAAATGTCGCTGGAGATCCACCATGCGGCCGCGGGAGCAACCACCATGACGGTGATTGATGCCACGATCACCGGGTGAGATTTCACCCAAGTCACCGCCATTTTGGGGGTAAACTTGTTTCCTGAGGACCCTTCTGACGACGAGCTCCCGCCCCGCTTACCAAGCGAAGAGAGCGAATCACGAACCTTTTGAATGGTGTCTGAAACTGCACTCATGGCTGGCCTCCTTCTGAACCGTCGGCGGCCGGCTCACCTTCCGCGGGAGCCGCGGCGGGCGCGAGTTCACGACCGACGGGCGGTCGCAATTCAACAGTGAACTTGATGACAACCGTTGTTGCGGCTTTGCCGAGGTATGCATTGGGAGCCAACGGCAGCGATGCATCGCGGTCAATGTCAACGGGCTCTGCAGCGGATGACTTGATGGCAACACGACTTGCTTTGCGGTCCTGCTTCGTTTCTGCCTTGGTGCCGGAGCCGGACGATCCGCCGGGCGCGTTGGCATCGTTGCCGGGTGCGCCTTGGCCGAAGCCGGATGAACCACCGATCATTCCGCCCTTTGAGGTGACGATGGTCTCGGTGTTCTTGTTCTTACCACTGAAGGTGCCCGCGCCGTCGACCGCAGCCGCAGTGTCAGCCTGCTGCGTGTCTTCACCACCGCCGCCGCTGGCTGCAGCAGTGGCTGTGGATGCGCCTGCCGCTGCGTTTAATGCAGCAAATTCGGGGACGAGTCCGGTTGGTGGAATGATGATCTTGTACGGCGCGTCTTTGCGATCGGCGTTCTTGTTGAGCCAATCGAGCATGCTCTTCTGAACGAATTCCTTGGCCAACTTGGTGTCGCGCGGAACGATGACCCGCATGGTGACATCCACCGTTCGCCGCGGTGCGGGCGATGAGAGGAACTTGTACTTGCCGGCAAGATCAACAAGCTCCACCGTGTTCCACTGTTCGTACGGAACGGGCGGCTTGGTGAGATCAAACTCGCCAAGCAATGGCTCTTGAGTGCCGGCGGTTGCCATAGCCGCATTGACGTCGGACACGATCCATGGCCACACCTTGCGATCTTCAAGAAGGAAGATCATGTTGTTGGCGAGCGCGCCGACGTCCGCGGATGACTTGACGTCATCGAACTGCTTCTTGAATCCCTCGGCCGTCTGCTTCGTTCGAACGACGGAGCCAGGGACGTTGGCCGATACGTCGCCACCGGGGCGATAGAACATCGCTGCCGAGCCGACGCACATCAGGACCGCGGCGGCGATGAACCATTTATTTTTGCGGCCCCAGACCTGTTCGCGAAGGCTTCCAACCGGGGACAGATTGATGGAAATCTCCGTCAATCCAAGGCCTTGCAGCGCGAGTCCCACCGCTGTGGAGAGGTTCATGGCGTTGGCAGCAAAGTCGCTGGCGGCACTGCCTTCCACCTTGATCTTCTCAAACTCCTCAAGGCGGCGAATCTCTACGCCCAGTTGATCGCTCAGGAACTTGCGGAGTCCAGGAATACGGAACGTGCTTCCGAGGCCAATGACTTGCGAGACCGGCTTGTCAGGATGCAGTGATTGGTAGTGACCCATGGAGCGCTGCACTTCTTGCAGCAAGTCATCAAAGACCGGGCGCATGGCGTGCATCAACTGCTTGGCATATTTG
>JBILYM010000347.1:0-2639 GCA_044377725.1 Phycisphaerales bacterium | reverse complement strand
GCGGTGCCGTGCGGAATCTTGTTCCTACTCTCACTGTGTGGCTACTTCATTGTGAATCCCAATGAGAGCCGCGCATTAGTGTTGTTTGGTCACTACCGCGGAACAGTGCGTGCTATTGGGCTGCATTGGACCAACCCGTTCACTATCAAGCGTCGCATCACACTGCGGGTTCGTACCTTTGAAACTGGGGCGCAACAGGCACCAAACGTGACCGATGCGGGTGGCAAGGTGGTGCAGGAGGGAATTCGTACTCGGCATCCATTGAAGGTCAATGACCTTGATGGAAATCCCATTGAGATTTCGGCGGTAGTGGTGTGGCGCGTCGTGGACACAGCGGAAGCGATCTTTGCAGTGGACAACTATGAGCGCTATGTAGAAATTCAGAGCGAAGCAGCGCTGCGCAACCTGGCCAGTCATTACCACTACGACTCGCCGGAGCCCGGTGGTACCAGTCTTCGCGGCAGTACTGATTTGATTGGCCTTCGCCTCAAGGATGAACTTGATGGACGCCTGCGTGGCGCTGGGGTGGAAGTGCTGGAAAGTCGCATTTCCAGCCTGAGTTACGCGCCAGAGATTGCAGCAGCGATGCTGCAACGGCAGCAAGCCACCGCCGTAGTGGCCGCTCGACAGAAGATTGTTGAGGGCGCAGTTGGCATGGTGGAGCTTGCCATGGAGCAGATTGCTGCCAAGGGAATTGCCACCTTCACCGCTGAGCAGAAGGCGGAGATGGTCACTAATCTCTTAGTGGTGCTGGTCAGCGAGCGTGGTGCGCAGCCGGTGGTTTCTGCGGGGGTCTGATCGGGTTCGGTTGCCAGAGCGAGTCATGACTGAACAACCACCAGTACCGTCAGCGTTACCGTGGCACCATCGTGTGGTTCACCATGGCCGGCAAACCATAAATCGTGTGCGATCAAGCTGCCTGCCATTGATGGTGGCGATGTTCTTGCTGTTGGGTTTCAGCTGGTTGCTTGATGATGCAGATGGTGCAGTCTCACCGTTCGCCATCATGTTGTATGCAGCAGTCCCGATGTTAGGGGTACTGCTCTTGACCACCCGCATGTGGGTGGTCGTAGCATTCTTGTTGTTGGTGGCATCGAACGCCGCAGTGTTCTTCAGCCCATCACTGGCTGGTGAACAAGGAATCATGCTGTGGCCTGGGAAGTTGCTAGTGATCTACTACGCAGTGATTATCTTGGCGCTGGTACGGGTTATTTTCTTTGGCAAGCGCACCGTCCGCGATCGCGTGTACGGTGGGGTGGCAGTGTTCCTACTCTTTGGTGTGGTGTGCGCGATCTTCTATCGGCAAATGCTTGCCATGGACCCGCACGCGCTGCATGTCAGCATGACGGCAGTGGAAGTACACGGCGCCCTGAATTGGAACGACTGCGTGTATTTCAGCTTCGTAACCTTGGCAACCATCGGGTTCGGCGACATCGTGCCGGGGAATTCCATGGTTCGTTCGCTGGCCATGATCGAGGGATTGATTGGGGTTCTCTATCCGGCCGTGTTGCTGGCGCGGCTTGTTAGTCGAGATGAATAGGACCCCGCGCTCCCCTGGTCAGCACGGCTCGTGGAAAGCGGCTTTAATGACCAAATGCAAGTGACCGAACGCCCACATGAAGCTCCGCGTTGGGCGCAGTGGGCGGTGGTGTTGGCTTCGGTGATGCTGATTTGGCATTCACTTGGCAACCATTCCTTGTTCCCGCCTGATGAGGGTCGCTATGCCGCAGTCAGCGGATGGATGGCCGAACACGGCAACTGGCTACAGCCATTGCTGCGCGACCACTTGCACGTCACTAAGCCGCCGCTCACTTACTGGGCGCAGGCGCTGAGTATTCGCTGTTTCGGACACGAAGATCTTTCGCCGCGATTGCCGAGTGCCATTGCGTCGACGCTGACACTGTTGACGCTCTTTGTATTTGCACGACGAACGGCGGGTGCGTTGGTGGCGATGCTCGCTGTTGGGTTGCTTGCGGTGATGCCACTCTTTCAAATCATCGGTCGATTGGCGATCACTGATCCGATGCTGACCGCGTGGTGGTGGATGGCACTCTGTTCTGCGTGGCTCGCCATGAGTGCTGGCCGCCGTCATCTTGGTTGGATTGCAGCGTTCTGGACAAGTTCTGCGCTGGTTGGACTCACCAAGGGGCCGTTGTTACTTGCACCAATCACCATTGTTGCAGTTTGGCTGGGGCTCGCTGGGCGGTTGCGCGACCTGCGCCTCCTGATGCCACTTGTTGGCCTGCCGCTGGCCATCGCGCCGCTGGGATTTGTGGCGTATGGCTATTGGGTAACCGACCCAGTGCGCGCACTGGAAGTATGGAATTTTGAATTCGTCGATCGATTTACCGGCGTCAGGGTGCACGATCCGTGGTGGTTACTGTTCTTGGCGTTCTTTGCGGGGTTCTTTCCTGCCACCACCATGCTGACGTTGCCGTGGTTCAACATGACTTTCGCGCGCGCCTGGGCGTGCTTGCGTGCGGGGGATCAACGAGCACTCTTGTTGGTGGCAGTGATTCTTCCGCTTCTGGGGTTCAGCGTCTTGAGTCGCAAGTCCCCCACATACATCTTGCCATTGGCCCCGCCGCTCGCCATGTTGGTGGCTTGCATGTTGGCGCGCTGGGTTGATGGATCGATGG
>JBILYM010000346.1:0-2644 GCA_044377725.1 Phycisphaerales bacterium | reverse complement strand
TCGTAGAACGCCGGCAACGCCCCCGTGAAGTTGGCGCTGCGAAGTGAGGACTTGATCGTCCAGCTGCGCGTATCAATCTCGATGCCCTCAACCGAGTTCCAACGCCATTCACGCGTGGAAACAATCGGGCTGGTGACCAGCGCTGCCGGCAATGATCCGCGTGCAGCACCCGGCGCAGTGGCGGACGCGCTCTTCGTCGATCCACCGCTCCCTTGGCAACCCGTCGCGACCAATACGCCCATACAGGCGAGGTTGGCAAGCACACGGATGAAACGCATGGGTCTCATGTCATCAGCGTAGGGCATCCAGGGACCGCCGCGCGGCATCAAGATCCGCCTTTGCCTCATCAAGCATCGCCCGCGTCTCAGCCACCAGTTCCGGCTTTGCTTTGGCCAGGTAGCCCGGGTTACCGAGTTTCCCCTCAAATCCGCTGATCAATCTGAGCTTCTCGGTGACCACCTTGTCGAGCCGGACGCGTTCCGCGCCCAAATCAACCGCGTCCGCAAAGTTCACCAAGAGCAATTCTTGACCTTCAAAGGCGATCGGCACTGCTCCGGCCGGACGCTCGGTGGGCAAGTCCGCCACTTCGCCAATTCCAGCCAAGGCCTCCACCACGCCACCAGCTTCTGCCACCAATGCGCGAACACCCGCCGGCGCCAGCAAGGTGATCTTGCGCTTGGGCAGCACCTGCCGCGCACCACGGAGCGTTCGAATCTCATCCACCAACTGCTGCACGCGACTGAAGGTTGCCACCGCCGCGCGATCCGTGACGGATGCATCGACCGCCGGCCAACCCGCGCGTGCACACAAGGGCGCTGCAGGTACATGGACGCCACGCAACCCGGCCACACCAGTTGCCGCCACCGCTGGCCACAACTGTTCGGTGATGAATGGCATCTGCGGATGAAGGAGACGCAGGGACGCATCAAGCACCGTGCGCAACACCTGCTGCTGCGCAGCATCGGTCTTCACGGTGGGCTTGATTGCTTCCAGATACCAATCACACACCTCGCGCCACACAAAGTCATAGGTGGCGTCAGCGGCATCATTGAAACGGTATCCCGCAAGGGCGCGTTCATAGGTTGCCAGCGCGTGCGAAAGCCGCGCAACAATCCATCGGTCAATCAGCGGCCGAGTGGCAGGATCAATGGATGGGTCACCAGCGACCGGCGTCAGGTTGCCAAGTGCAAATCGCGTGGCATTCCAGACCTTATTGGCGAAATTTCGGCCAACGTCAAAGCGGGCGCTGGTGTTCAAGGCCAGTGGCGCGTCAGTGCTGGGCGTTGCCTTACCGGTCGCTGCGCCGTATGCACTGGTGATCTGCTTGGAAGGATCCTTGGGAGAAACCTGCACGGGATCAGCCACCGTGTAGCCAGCCGCATCAGTGATGGTGCGCGGCGAGAACATTTCGCCAGACCACGGATCCACCATGTCCACGGGCATGCGAACATCCTGCGTGTCGGTGGTCATCTGCACCAGCGTGAATCGCATGGCATCAGCGCCGTGCGTTTGAATGATGTCGCGCGGATCAACACCGTTGCCCAACGACTTGGACATCTTCTGGCCGAAGCCATCCTGCACCATGGCATGAATGAACACATGCTTGAACGGAACTCGCCCACCCAGGAAATAGCGATTGAACATCACCATGCGGCTCACCCACAGTGTGATGATTTCACGAGCCGTGGAAAGCACTGCGCTGGGGTTCCACTTCTCCAGAAGACCCTGCATGTCAAAGCGTGCGGGCTCTGGCCAACCAAGTGTGGAAAGCGGCCACAGCGCAGAGCTGAACCAGGTGTCTAGGACGTCTTCATCCTGACGGAAGCCAGCCGCTGTCAGTGCGGGAATCGCCACGGAATCAGCCTGTTCTGCAACGCATACGAAGCGCTCATACACCCCATCCGGACGACGACGAACCGCTTCCGAGCATCCCATCGCGCGCCATGCGCCGTTACAACCAACTAACTCGCCACGTGCGGCATCAACGGCGGCGCGATCAACAACATCGCTCGCCGCAATTTCTGCGCTCCATACCGGAATGCGGTGACCCCACCACAGCTGTCGGCTGATGCACCAGTCACGAATGTTCTCATGCCAATGCTGGAATGTCTTTGCATAGCGCGGCGGGTAGAAAGTGATTTCACCGTCACCGACGGCTGCCGCACTCGCAGCAGTGCCGCTCATTGCGCCAGTAGCCGCGGCGGCCGCGCCGCCATCACGTTGCGCAGGATTCATCGAACGCAACGCAGCACCGCGCAGGCGGTCATCCGTCACGCGCACGTACCACTGCTCACTGAGGTATGGCTCCACGGGCACGTGACTGCGATAACTGTGACCAACGCTGTGTCGATACGGCTTCACACCCTCAAGCAATCCGTTCGCCTTGAACCATGCAACAATCGCCGTCCGCGCGTCTTCACGGGAGAGGCCAACGAACGCGCGCGCCTCAGCTGAGACATCTTCCCAACCATGACGGTCGGAGATGGATGCATCCGGAGCCATGACATTGATCGCTGCAACACCGTGACGAATGCCAATCTCCCAGTCATTGGGGTCATGCGCGGGAGTGACTTTCAAGAATCCAGTTGCAAATTGCGCCTTGGTGTCGGCGGGGTCGCCGCCCTGCTCCACGGCCATGACCACG
>JBILYM010000345.1:0-2649 GCA_044377725.1 Phycisphaerales bacterium | reverse complement strand
GCCGCACGGAAGAAGCACGCCTCACCAGTGGGCGGCGCTCCATTGACTCCCATGCGTTCATCAAGCGCTACTTGCCAGCCAGCGGGAACATCCCACGCAACCAGTCGCGCGGCATCCAGGTAGCACGCCTCTTCCATTGGCTCGCCCAGTCGAATCTGATACGCGCCGTTCTTCGCAACAAGCGCATCCGCGCCACCGATCGCTACGCGTTCCCACGGTCGCGCGGGCGGATACACCGCGCGCAGCGAACCAGACGCGGAACGCTCTATGCCCGCAAGGAAGCCGATGCCACCGACACCCAGGCAATCGGTAACAAACTGATACGTGGAACCATTCCACGCAAAGATCACTGGGCAACTTGAAATCTGCCGCTGCGTCTCGACCATCGTCTGGGCACCGGCAGCAATACCAAGCTCGGTTTGCGTCACCGCATCCGGCCAATCAATCGCAACGAAATCCGCCCGCGAAGCATCTCCAAGGCCCACCGCAATGGGTTCGAGCGCTTGTGAACTGCCGCCGCCTCGCCATGGCAGTGCATCGCGCGCTACCCATTCACCACCAATACGAGCGTCCATGCGCGTGCCAATACCACTTGCATTGGTGCGCATTTGCTGCGATGGATCAATGCGGCCACGGAACGAAAGTGCGGCATACGGCCAGCGTCCGCTACCCGGTGCCATCCATCGGGCCGGACCACCGGCCGTCACCGCCGGCGCAACACCGACCGGTCCGCGCGCATCGATCACCGCAAGTTCCAAGCCCGCGGGCACACCGTTGATGCGCTCAACCAGTCCGCCGTGCGCGTCAAGAATCGCCAGTGCGGCAGTCGCTGGTGGCGGAATCACTGGAATGGAACTTGCTGGAACTGGGCCGATCGGAGCGTCATTCTCCAACACCACAATGTTTGCGTGACCACTCCCTGAAAGATCCGTCACCCAAAGGGCCAGTGCATTGTTGACCGCCGTACGCGGACCGGCCGTCCACGCGCCGTGTGATGACTCCCACAGTTGCATCGCCTGGTGCGTTCCGCCACCGAATCCCTCCACCAGCGTGGCAATGGCCGGATGTCCGTCCTCGTTGCGGCGGAACACCACCACCGCGCCTGGTCCGGATGATTCAAAGGCACCCAACGCCGGGTCACGCGACCATGCCCACAGGCGGTCGTTCTTCCACACTTGTGCTGCGGCGCCGCCAGCAGACCACAAGAGCAAATCAAGGTCGCCATCGTTATCAAGATCCGCTGCGGTGGCGCGCGCAGACGTCAGGGTGCCGGGAATTTCTCGGCGTTCCCATGCAATGGGCTCTACCGCACCCGCGCGTCCAAGATTCCACATCACACCGCTACCGGTTGCATTGGTGAACAGCAAATCTAAGTCACCGTCATGGTCCAGGTCAGCACACAAGACAACGTCGTCGCCCGGCTCGGCCACACCGGCAAAGGTCCAACTACGCCACTTCCCTGGTGCGGTCTGTTGCGCCCAACCGAGCCACATACCGCCCCCGATGATTCGCGTGGCAGCATCGACGCGCCCAAAGACCACATCCACCAGGCCGTCATTATTCAGATCACCCCACATTTGCCGACCGCGCCGGAATGCGTCTGCGGTACTTGCGTCCATGGTCCAGCGGCCGTCGGCACCGCTACGAACGATGCGGCGCTCAACACGGGACTCCTCGACGTAATCAACTTGAGCCACGAAATCCAGGGTTCCGTCACCGTTGATATCCGCGGCGGGCACCAAGGCCACCACTATGCCCGGCGCAGGTGGCAATCCATCAATGGGCATGGCATCAAGAGCAGCCACGATGGGGCCAGGCTGGCGCAGCACTGCGCGCGGCGGCGATTGCGGAAGCACCGCTTCACCGATGGAACCCATCCGCGTGTACTTAAACTCCGCCAGGTGACTGCGCGGGTTGTCCGCCAAGCGCTGAAACTGGTCAAGCGCGGCGGCTGATTCTGCGTCATGACCAAGTCGAGCCTGCACTCGCTGCAGCCCGAGCAGCGCACTGCGCAGGTACGGATCAAGCTCCGCAGCGCGTGTGTAGAAACCGCGCGCCGCCTCTAAATCACCTTGTAATTCGCTGCACTGGGCAACATAGAACTGCGCATAGGGATCGACGCCCTGCTGAGCAGCCACACGCTGAAATCGCGGCAAGGCGCGGCCGGGGTCACCCAGAAAGAGGTAGCCAAGCCCTTGGCAGTATTCCGCGTGAAAATCACCCGGATGATCTTTCAGAATGCCGTCAAGCAGTTCGATCGCTCGCGTTTGCGAGCCGTCGCCGGTCTGGTTGAGTATTGCAATCGCATGATCAATGCGAGCCTCATAGAGCGCGGGATGGGTCTTCAATACCGCCGCAAATGTTGCTTCTGCAGCCGCAAACTCAAACATCCCCATCTCGCCGACGCCGCGGTCAAGTGCGGCAATGGTTGCTGCATCGAGCGGCAGCGCGGGCGCCTGCCCGGGCTGGCTAGCAGACTCACCGCATCCGGACAACATCAGCGTGGCGCCGATGGCCACTACCAATGCTCGCCGAACGGCAGCACTCATCCGGTTCAGTGCGGAATTTCCTTGACAGCATTCCGATTCCATGCCGGAACGCGGATGATGATTGGGCCGGTACCGCGGATCTCACACTGGCAACTCAATC
>JBILYM010000344.1:0-2672 GCA_044377725.1 Phycisphaerales bacterium | reverse complement strand
CGCTTGTTTCAGGCGGACAGGGTGGGATTCGAACCCACGATACGGTTGCCCGTATACAGCATTTCCAATGCTGCTCCTTCGACCACTCGGACACCTGTCCTGAAGATCCGGGAGTCTATCGCGGCGTACGCGGGGACTCAACCAACATTACTCGAACCACGGCACGCGGATTACGCGCCGTTACCGAACACGGCGTAGGCTCAATTGCATGCCTGACCTACATGGCATCCTGGCGATCGACAAGCCCGTGGGCTTTTCAAGTATGAAAGCGGTGGCAATCGTGCGCCGACGAGCGGGGGGCGTTCGTACTGGACATGCCGGAACACTTGACCCACTTGCAACTGGCGTCTTGGTTCTTGCGCTTGGCAAATGCACCAAACAACTGGCCGGGCTGATGGCAACCGAGAAGCGGTACCTGACCACCATCGACCTCTCCGCGTTCACGGACACTGATGATCTTGAAGGCGTGCGCACGGAGGTTCCGCTTGGCGGCGCGGGCGCAGCAACCATCGCACCGACGCGCGCAGAAATCGAAACGGTGCTTGCCGCGCAATTCACCGGCGAGGTCTTGCAGCGACCACCGGTCTTCAGTGCGATGAAAATTGGCGGTCGCCGCGCGTACAAGATGG
The DNA here is from genome assembly GCA_044377725.1 of Phycisphaerales bacterium. Taxonomy (GTDB): domain Bacteria; phylum Planctomycetota; class Phycisphaerae; order Phycisphaerales; family SM1A02; genus UBA966. The sequence continues at coordinate 2,043 of JBILYM010000344.1, read as the reverse complement.
CGCGCAAAGGGCAGACGCCGGAGATGCATCCACGGCCAGTCACCATTCATTCGATCGTGTTAACCCACTATGAGTGGCCACTCCTTTCGCTTGATATCCACTGCGCCAAAGGAACCTATGTGCGCAGCATTGCGCGCGAACTCGGCGGGGTACTGGGTACTGGCGGCCACTGCACCATGATTCGACGCACCGCTGTCGGGGCGTTCACGATCGACAAGGCAATACCAATGGACGCCCTGCCCGAAGTGATTACCCAGGAGTGGTTGGCGGCACTGCAAGCGCCGCCAACTTAGCTTGGCGACGCTCGTTGAGGTGGATGGCCAGCATCAAGATAAACATGCCGGCAATGAGTTCCGAGTCCGCGATATTGAAGACCCACGGGAACCACTCGTTACTTCCGCCCGGCCAGTGCAGGCCCCAAGGAAGTTCGCGGTGTGGAAAGAGATGTAGGAAATCACGGACTGCACCCACGGCAATGCGGTCATACATGTTGCCAATACCGCCCGCGAGCACCAACGCTAGGCCAATGTGACTCAGGTGGCTGCGCGAACTGGTGTGCTTGCCGAACACCCAGAGTGCCGTGCACACCGCGAGCACCGTGAATGCAATGAAGAGCGGTCCGCGGCCTTGGCCGATTCCAAAGACTGCACCATGGTTGAGGACAAGATGGAAGTCAAGAAGATCAGGAGCGATAGCGGTGACGCCGGGGTGCCATGGCAGTGAGTAACCGGGATTGCCGGAAACTTGCTCGTAGATCAGCACCACCGGTTGCGGGGCCACCGTGCGGAACGCCCACTCTTTGCTCCAAAGATCCAACGAGACCGCTGCAATGAACACCAAGAAGAGCACGCACCACGCGAGGGGCGAGCGCCATGCAGGAATGGCCGAGGCTGCCGAGGTTTCTGGTGACCCGATGACTGCAGAAGGCACAGAACCCGTCAGCGCCTCAGACCCTGCAGAGGCTGCAGAATCGGTCGTAGATGCAGGAGTGTCCGAGTCTGCGGGAGTCATTGACGGCGGCCAACGTTCGCTTAGCGGCCGCCCATTTTTTCAATGTGGCGGGCAGACTCAATCGTGTACTTCGCCCATGGCTTGGCATCGAGACGAGTCTTTGGAATTGGCTTACCGGTGAGCTGGCACACGCCGTAGGTCTTGGCGACCACGCGGTCGAGGGCTTCATCGATTTCGCGAAGCAGTTCGCGTTCGGTTTCAGCCATACCAATGGCAAGGTCTTGATCAAACGTATCGGTGCCAATGTCCGCCATGTGGATAGGCATGTTGGACAGGTTGCCGCCCGAACTACGGAGCGCGTCTTCTTCAAGGCCGGTCACGCGCTCGATGAGTTCGGAGCGAGCCTCAAGCAGAATGGCCTTGTACTCGTTCAGTTCCTTGGTGGTGAGACGAGTCTTGATTGCCGCGATCTGCGCATCAGTTGGACCTTCGTCACGAGCCTTCTCAACCACGGCCTTGACAGTCTTCTTCTTGGAAGTGGGCACCTTGCCAACAATGACGCGCACGCGGCGGCCGTTGACCGTCACGTAGCCATTGGCATCAGGCTTCATGTGCGCTGCAACTTGCGCAACACTCTTGATGGTATTGAAGTCAATCTTGCGGCCCTTGTTAGCCGCGCGCTCCACAGCAATTTGCTGCTGGCGCATGGCTTCGAGCGCTTCCTTACGTGGGTCGCGGATCGACGGCGGCGGAGCGCCCTTGCCTGGCTTCTTCTTTGGCGGAGCGGCCTCGTTGGAAGCGCGCCACACTTGCTTGGGAGCAACCGCGGGGATGACTTCCTTGGGACCGGAGTTGATGATCTTGGGCATCACCAACGGCACGGGCTTGACTTCGACTTTGACGACGGACTTGGCGGCGGGAGCCTTGACTGGAGCTTTGACCGCGGGCTTGGCCGCGACTTTGACGGGCGGCTTGGCAGGCGTCTTGGCTGGCGTCTTGGCGGGGGTCTTCGCTGGGGTCTTGGAGGCTGATTTCACGGGGGTCTTTGCTGCCGATTTTGGCGCGGGCTTACCCGCGGGCTTGGAAGCCGAT
>JBILYM010000084.1:0-8149 GCA_044377725.1 Phycisphaerales bacterium | reverse complement strand
CTGTTCCCATCCCGAACACAGCAGTTAAGCCCTTGTCGCCGATGATACTGCTCCGCGGGAAAGTAGGTCACCGCCGGCTTCATGGGCCCTACCAGTCACAACTGGTAGGGCCCTCTTTATTTTTGGGGTTGTATTTCGCTGTTGGGGGTTCGCTGTTGGGGGTTCGCTGTTGTGGTAGAGCTGTTTGGATTTGGTCGCTTGCACTTTCGCTGCCGCTGCCTGGTTTATCTGCGACCTACTTACACACAGCCATGAGATTTGTCGCATTTACTGCTTGCCTTTATGTACGGGTTGTGATTCAATGATGTCGTCCCTTGAATATGTTGGTTTTGGTTTGAATGAAGGCGGATTGGAGTTGTTGTTTGTTGTTTTCAAATCGTGAGCCGGGGTGCGGCTTTCGCCGCAGTGCGCACATGATGGCGTTTGCACGACGCCGAATCGCTGAGCAGGAATACATCCCGTGCCAATGTTTAAGATCTATGTCGGAAACCTCGACCCCCGTACGACGGTTGAGGCACTCAAGCCTTACTTCGAGCCATTCGGAGAGGCTGTTGATGAAATCATTCTCGTCATGGACGAGCAAGGGGAGCCGCGCGGATTTGCGATCGTGCTCTTCCGCGATCCGCAGCTTGGGCAGCTCGCTGTGGAGACGTTGACTGGAAAGAAGATCAACGGTCGCGAAATCCAAATCAATGAAGCCGTGAAGAAGGGCAAGCGTGTTTTGCCCGTCGAAGAGAAGGCTCCACGAACATCACCGCTTGGACCTCGTGCCTTTCAGCGTCCCGGTTCGAGTGGTGGTTTCCGCCCTGGCGCTCCGCGCTCTGGTGATTCGCGTCCGAGCGGCATGGCGAGTAGCCGCCCGGGATTTGGAGCATCTGCTGGTGGTGCATCGTCGCGTTTCAATCGCAATCCACGCCGCGCTCCAGGTGCAGCGGGCGGACCAAGTTCGCCAATGAACACTGGTAGCAGCAGCGCATCAGGTGGCCCTGCAGTCCCAGGTGCAGAGCAGGGGACAACTCCAGCAGCAAGCGGCCCGGGCGTCACGCCAAGTGCAGGATCGCCAGCCGATCACGGCACTCCGCGTCCGCCGCTGAGCTCCGGCCTTCGCTCTCGTAGTCTTGGCGGGCAATCGCCCAGTGATCCAGGTGTTCCTGGCGCGCCCGACTCAACGGTCACTCCTGGTCCAACCAGTCGACAACTCGGCGGCGCGCCATCGATGCGTCCCGGTGCACCGCGTCCACCGGTGCCTGGTGGTTCATCAACGCAAAGTCGATCACTGGGCGGCAGTAGCTCTCGGCCCATCGGCGGTGGTGGACTTCCACGACCAACTGCAAGCGGCACATCACGTCCACTCGGCGCAAGTGCACCGCGCCCGATGAGTTCACCACCCTCCATCACTCCGCGCGCTGCAACTTCGTCTCCATCGATACCGCCCGCTGCCAGTGCGGCGCCCGCACCAGCGAGTCCAGCACCTGCAGCGCCGAAGAAGGCAACGAAGTCACCAGCTCCGGTTGATGCTTCCGATTCGGTTGCGCCAGCAGAGGCGGCGCCGGTCGCTCGGCCGCGTGCAGTGAAGAAGAAGCCGGCGCCTGAGGCGTGAGTTTGGGTCACTCATGGGCGTGGCAATGTTGAAATGCCACAAGCCTTGCCTGATAATAATGTAACTCAAGTCTGTTTCGGTCTCGATCGTGTCGATGGGCGGGGCGAAACTACGCAAATTTGAAAGATCTTCGGTTGCTAACGGCAGACTGTGGTATCGTTCTCGACGAAGCAACTCGGACTGATAGTTGAACCGTTCGTTGTTTTCAGGCATTGGGCGCCGCCTGGGTCGGGCGCTTTAAGAAAGTTGGAGCAACGAATGTTTCGCATCTATGTCGGCAATTTGAGTTTTCGCACCACTCCCGAAGCACTTCGGGAGCACTTCGCCGTTTACGGAGAAGTTCTTGACGTCTTCATCGGTACTGATCGTGAAACCGGTCGCTCACGCGGCTTCGGTTTCGTGACCATGGCCGAGAAGGACGCTGGCAATAAGGCCATCACCGAGCTGAATGGCAAGGACTTCGAGAGCCGCGCTCTCGTCGTGAATGAGGCTCAGCCACGCGCTGAGCGTGGTCCTGGTGGCGGCGGTGGTGGTGGTGGCGGCGGCGGTCGTGGTCCAGGCGGCGGCGGTGGATTCCGCGGCGGTCGTGGCGGCGGCGGCGGCGGCGGTGGTTACGGTGGCGGCGGCGGCGGCGGGGATTACTCCCGTGGCCCACGTCGCGAGCGTGGCGACCGCAAGAGCAGCGACCGCGACGGCGAATGGTGATCCGAGGCGCGGGCATTTATGCCTGAACCATGGAAGATCCGTTTCGCATCCTCGGTTTACCGCGTCAGTTTGATCTGACGCCTGCCGAGGTGACAACGGCTCACTTGCGTGCTGTATCGCGACTTCACCCTGACCGCGCGACCGATGAGGTCCAGCGAATTCAGATGGTGCAAGAAGCAGCAGCCGTCGGTGCTGCCAAGCAACGGGTTGTGCACGATTTAACGCGCGCCGAGGAGCTCCTAAAGTTCCTCGGCGCGCGGTCTTTTTTGTCGGCACCGCTTGCACCGGAATTCCTGTTCGAAACACTTGAATGGCGTGATGCCATCGAGGATGCCTGTAGTCATGGTGACGGCGCCGGCCGCGCTGAGTTAACGGTGCGCATTCGGTTGCGACGGGCTGAGGAGCTCGCCACACTTGCGGGCGCGTTCCGTATCGCGATGCCCCTTTCCCAAAGCGGACTGCCCGAGCGTCCGTCATCGAACGGTGATGTGCCGCCATCTCCAGACAATCACGGAACGCCCGCCCTCATGAGTAGCGACCTGCGCGCTGCTTTGCAGGACGCAGCTGCGGCGGTGGTTCGTTTGCGATACCTCGATCGCATGCTCGATCGCCTGACCGGCGACCCGTAACACGCGTCGTCAAGTCCGCGCGAACCATCCGCACATACAGGCTGTCACGCTCCGCTATACTCCGCAATCCCTCGGGCTAGTAGCTCAGCTGGCTAGAGCACGCCCCTGATAAGGGCGAGGTCGAAGGTTCGAGTCCTTTCTGGCCCACTCCGAGAGCATGCGCGGCGCCCCGAAACGGGCGCCGCGCTGCATTTCTGGGTTGTACAGATTTCTAGGTTGCACAGATTGCACACACGTGAACACGCTGCAACGGTTCACGAACGGTCTATCATGGATGCCCTTCGCGGCCGAACTACTTCGGCTCGAATCCATCGGAACGGACGTGTGTATGCGTCCACCAATTCAACGAACAAACGGAGTCACTGCAATGCGACGCGCCAAGATCTCAATCATCGGAGCTGGAAACGTTGGAGCAACTTGCGCCCACTGGGCTGCAGCCAAGGAACTCGGCGACATCGTCCTCGTGGACATTCCTGACCGCGTTGGCGTAGCGCAAGGCAAGGCCTTGGATTTGGCGCAGTGCGGTCCGCTGGAGCGATTTGACGCCAACATCAAGGGAACATCGGACTATGCCGACACCACCGATTCCGACGTGGTGGTCATCACCGCCGGCATGCCACGCAAGCCTGGAATGAGTCGAGATGATCTGATTGAGGTGAACGTCAAGATCGTCAAGGACGTCACCGCTCAGGTCGCGAAGCACTCCCCGAACGCAGTGCTGATTGTGGTGAGTAATCCGCTTGACGCCATGGTCTACACGGCGTGGAAGGTCTCTGGCTTCCCGACGCACCGCATCTTGGGTCAGGCTGGCGCGCTTGATGTGGCACGATTCCGTACGTTCCTTGCCATGAAGCTTGGTTGCTCAGTGGAGGACATCAGTTCGCTCCTCCTTGGCGGTCACGGTGACGACATGGTTCCGCTGCCGCGCTTCACCAGCGTGGCCGGTATTCCGATTGATCAGCTGCTCTCGGAGGCAGACATCACCGAGTGCGTCGAGCGCGCCAAGGTTGGCGGCGGCGAGATTGTCAAACTCATGGGGACCAGCGCCTACTACGCGCCCGCATCCGGCACCATCCAAATGGTCGAGGCGATCGTCAAGGACAAGAAGCGCATCGTTCCGTGTGCCGCTTATTGTGAGGACGCGTACGACGTTGCTCCCGGCCAGAAGGGCAAGGGCTACTTTGTGGGCGTACCGGTGGTGCTTGGGTCCAAGGGCATGGAGCGCGTGGTTCCCATCAAGATGACCCCCGCGGAAGCCGCATTGATGGCGGAGAGCGTGAGTCATGTCAAGGACCTCGTCGGCACCGTGCAGAAGATGTTCCCGGAACTCTCCTAATCGGGGATTGAACGGCCTCGGCGGATGCTTGTCCGGCCGCACTTCGGTGCACGGATTGCTGTTCTGTGGCCGGGAGATCCTGAAGCCAAGCGCGGGGTTCGGACGATGAATGATTCATGCGTAATGGGCGTGGCTCAATCTTCTTCGATCCTGGCTGGATGTTTGTTGTCGCTGGGCTGGTCCTGGTCGCCTCTGCGGCGCTGGTACCTGCCACCTACGACTTGTGGGTCATGCGCACGCAGTTGCGGCACTTGGACGCCCAGGAGCGCGAGAATTTCAGCCGCCTGGAGGCCTACTCCAAGTTCGTGACGGCCCTTGACTCGGCCGAGCCGCAGTTGGTGCGTCGGTTGGCTGCATCGCAATTGAATTTGGTTCCTCGTGGCGAGCGCCCGCTGATTGTTGCTGGAAGCGCCAAGCGCAACCCCATTGAATGGGTGGACGACACCGTCGCTCCTGTACGGGCGGTGATCGTTCCGTTTCCGGATTCGCTGCTGAGTCGGTTGACGCTTGGTCGCAAGGCTCTTTGGATTGCTGGGGCCGGCGTGATGTGTATTTTCTTGGGTCTACTTTCGGCTCCGCTGCGACTCTTGGTTCCAACAACGCCCACGCTTGAAGAAGCGGGAGCGGTTGCGTCGCAGTTGCTTGCCGGTCGGGCGCCAAGTCTTGCGTTGGCTGGCATCGGTAGCGCTCACAGTTCGGGCCAGCCAGAAAGCCTCTCAAGTGCCACGCCATTGGTGCGCCTTGGTCATGAGGCACCGCATGAGAATGATTCTGCCGCTCACGGAGCCGACTGACGGAGCCGCGGGCAGATCGGGGAGAGTAATTGTCGAGCGATTTGCCCGCCGCGTGAGCCATCGAAGTGCTGCGCCGACGTTACCCCACAACAAAAAAGAGCATCGACGGCCGCTATTGCGCGCCGCACATTTCATCGTTGATGGCAAGAAAAAGGGCTTGATGTATCTGGCGGTTTCGCATGCGCCCGTACGGTGCGTGCATGTCACGATCGCCTGACGAAATTCCCGATGCAATTCTCCGCTTGGCCCTCTCTGATGAGTGCGGGCCGGCGTTCCATCATTCCGCGCTGGCGTGTTTCGGCACGCCCGAGGCGGTGCTGTCTGCTTCGGTAGCGGAGTTGGCTAGCCTTGAGCGGGTATCGCTAACCAGAGCCGAACGCGTGCACGCGCAGTTCCGGTCGGTGGAACCGGATGCTGAGCGCGAAGCAATGCAGCGAATCGGTGCGCGTGCGGTGGTGCTTGGTGATGCTGACTATCCACCACTTCTGGCGCCGGTTCCACTGCCGCCCATCATGTTGTGGACGCGTGGGCGAACCGCCGCCGCAGCGGAGGACGCGGTGGGCATAGTTGGTGCGCGACGCGCTACTTCTTATGGCTGCACGCAGGCAGCGCGCTTTGCGGCAGCCATGGCCGCAGAGGGTATTGCCGTTATTTCCGGTGGCGCACGCGGTGTTGATGGCGAGGCGCATCGTGCAGCACTGCGTGTCGGCGGCACAACGGTGGCAGTACTGGGGTGCGGCCTGGCGGAGCCGTATCCACCGGAACACGTTGGGCTCTTTGAAGCGATTGTGGACGCGGGCGGACTGCTTGTCAGTGAGTTTCCGGTGGGCTGGCCGCCGCTGGCAGCAAACTTTCCACGCCGCAATCGGATCATCTCTGGCCTGTCACTCACGGTGCTGGTGGTGGAGGCGAACGTTTCAAGCGGCGCGCTGATTACTGCTCGTCACGCCATTGATGATCATCGACGCGATCCGTGCGCGCTTCCTGGGCCGGTTGATAGCCCGCGCTCGGCAGGGTGTAACGCGGCCATTCGCGATGGCTGGGTGCACGCAGTGTTGGATCCCGAGGATCTGCTGCGGCTCCTTGATGAGAACGCGGAGCGCTTGGGTCGATTGACCGCCGTTCGCCCCGATCTTGCTGCGCTCGGGGTTCCTGATGTATTGCGACCGATGGTGGCGCGTGCTGCCGAGTTGATTGCGCGCCGGCCCCGTATTAGTTTGGAAGACTTGGCGGCGTCGCTGCAGGTGGACACGGACAGCATTCCGATGCTGCGGACGTTTGCAGAGTTACTGCTTGCTCAAGTGAAATCGGCGCGGACACAGCGGCGGCGTGCTGCGCGGACATGTACCGAGGCGCCGCGCATGGTGGTGCGCAGTTGGTCAGGTCCAACCGATGGCGTAGAAGATCGCCGAGAAGAACAGGTCGCTCAGGATCACGAAGATCACGGTCTGGACGACGGTTTCCGTGGTGGCCTTACCGACGCCAGCGGCACCTCCGGTGACTCGGAGTCCGTTGTAGCAGGCGATCAATCCGAGCAGCAATCCGAACACGCCGGCCTTCATGAGGCCAGTGAGAAAGTCTGACATCTTGAGCTGCGAGATGGTGTTGGACACGTACAGGTCATAGGGGATTCCGAGGACAAGCGTGCCGACCACCATTCCGAAGAAGACAGCGGTTAGGTTGCTGACAACAGCAAGAGCAAGGAGGCTGGTGACGGTTGCCGCGAGGCGGGGTACCACCAAGTAGCGGACTGGGTTGAGACCCATGGCTTCAAGTGCTTCGACCTCTTCACCAACCACCATGGTGCCAATTTCAGCAGCGATCGACGCTCCCGCGAAACCAACCATGACGATGGCCGCAATGAGTGGACCAAGTTCGCGGAAGACCGACACGCCAACCAGATTAGCGACCTTGTCCGTTTGGCCGTATTGCTCAAGGGTTGGCGACGTCTGCAGTGCCAGAATGATTCCGATGGAACCACTGACCAGCATCACGATCGAAATCGATCGGACGCCGACGCGAACGAGCTGTGCGGTGATCGCTCCGCTACCGATCCGAACGCGCCGCAACACAAACGCGCGCCACATCCATTCGGCGGTATCGCGTCCGAGCCAGAACAGTGATCCGACGAGATCAAAGACCGACAGCCAGAAAGCGATCCAACTATCGAGGAGTCGGATCGGGGCGCTTGGGATGGCGGTTGATTCAGATTGCTCAGCCATGGAATCAGTTTGCGAGTGCAGCTTCGAGGGTTGGCGTCATTGTGAACACATCGGACAGGCGCGCAATTTCAAAGATTCCGCCAACGCGTTCGTTTGCTCCTGCGAGAATAAGCGAGCAACCTCCGCGCTGACTTAGTTGCAGGGTCTGCACCAGCACCGCGAGTCCGGGGCTGCTGAGGAACATGGTTCCGGTGAGGTCGATGACTAGTTTCGTGGGCTTCTTCGCAATCGCAGTGGCGATGGCTTGTCGAAACGGGTCGATGTTGACGGCAGAGATATCCCCGACGGCGTGAACGATTGCCGCGCTATCGATCTGCTCAACGGAGACTTGGAGTGGATTGATTGCCATGGGTTAATCAGTCTACCGTTCGCAGGGAACGGTGTTTATCGGGGTGTTCCTCATCAATGCGCGGGCGTCGGTTGCTTGGCAAGCCAGGCCTTCCACGCCGAAATGGCAAGGGCTCTGGACTCCCATGGATCGTCGAATCGGTAGCCATTGGTTTCGCCAGTGAGCCGACGCAGGGCGCTGATGGCTGCAAAGCGAATGCTGGGGTCATCGGAGGCAAGATTTGCCACCAGCGACTGCACATCATCCATGTTGCCGGACTGGGCAGTTTCGCGAATGGCGCCCAGCCGGGCGGCAGGGGTTGGATCGGTGTAGGAGGGACTCACCGGCCCACACGCGGATACCAGGACACTGGTCATGAGTGCCGCGTGGGCGAGGTGCAGGCGGGGAAGTCGATTCACGCCGGGGAGTGTAGAGCCAATCAACCGCTTGTAGTATTGCTTGCTTCACTATGAAAAACGCCACCGAGACCGTCCTGATCCTTGACTTCGGCAGCCAGTTTGCGCAGTTGATCGCG
>JBILYM010000083.1:0-8168 GCA_044377725.1 Phycisphaerales bacterium | reverse complement strand
CAATGATCGCGTTGTTGCCGCCCAGTTCAAGCAGCGTGCGTCCAAGCCGCTTGCCAACAACCTCGCCCACGCGGCGACCCATGCGGGTGCTACCAGTAGCGCTGATCAGCGGCAGGCGCCGATCCGCAAGCATCGTCTCGCCCACCTCGGTATCGCTGCCGATCACTAGGCCAAACACGTCTTCTGCGCGGCCGCACTTCGGTACAAACACATCTTGCTTGCGCATCACATCTTGCGCCACCTTGTTCATGGCGATCGCAGTGAGTGGCGTAATGAGGGAAGGCTTCCAGATCATGGTGTCGCCACAGACGGCGGCAAGCATGGCGTTCCAAGCCCACACGGCAGCAGGGAAGTTGAACGCAGTGATGATGCCGATCGTTCCCAGCGGATGCCACTGCTCATACATGCGGTGACGGGTGCGTTCACTGTGCATGGAGAGTCCGTAGAGCTGGCGCGACAGTCCCAGCGCGAAGTCAGCGATATCGATGCACTCTTGCACCTCGCCAAGACCCTCGGCGTAGATCTTGCCCATCTCGCGTGCGACTAACTCGCCCAGTTGATCCTTCTGCGCACGAAACTCTTCGCCGATCAGGCGCACAATTTCGCCGCGCTTCGGCGCTGGCAGCATGGCCCATTCCGGTTGCACTTCGCGTGCGGCGCGAACGGCGCGCTCGTACTCCTTGGCGCCATCAAGTCGGATGGTGCCAAGAATCTTTCCGGTCGCCGGTTCAAGGCTGTCAATCGCCTTTCCTTCGGCGAGCATCGTGGCCGTCTTCACATTGCGGGGGAGGAGGCGCGCGTCGCGCGCGATGCCGAATCGCTTGAGGTAGTCAGTTGCCATGGGACGGGCAGGATACGGGCGTGAAAGAAACACGGCGCGGGCCTGAATGGCGCCGCGCCGTGGTGTTTCAATCGAAGAGCGGCACGCCGCTCACATGGCAATCACTTGACCGCTGGTGCTGCCGGCGCAACTGATTCTGCTGGCTTTATGGCAGGCGGATTTGCGCCGGTCGGTGCTGCTACCGGTGCCGTCGGTGCAGCTGGCGCCACCGGCGCTGCTGCCTTCGCCTCAGCGATCATCTTCGCCGCAGCGGCGGCATCAATCTCAGCCGCCGAGCGCATGACGACCTTCTCTGATGGAGCATCCGGTAAGGCTTGCCAAATTCCGGTCCGGTCAGTGGCATCCCCCTTGCCTGGTGGAATGGCGCCCATGGTAGCCAGCACATCCATGCCGACCACGATCTTTCCAAACACCGCATAGCCCGGAGCGTTGGCGCCGTCGAGCGCCGGATTATCTTTCAGGTTCAGGAAGAACTGGCTGGTGGCAGTGTCTGGGAAGGACGTGCGCGCCATGGAAATGGAGCCGCGCGTGTTCTTCAGACCATTCGTCCACTCGTTCTTGATGGGGGCGTTGGTCTTCTTCTGCACAAACTTCTCGTCGTATCCGCCGCCCTGCACAACAAAGTTTGGAACGATGCGGTGGAAGACTGTCTGGTTGTAAAAACCTTCCTTGACGTACCGACGGAAATTCTCAACCGAGATTGGTGCCTTCACCGGATCAAGCTCAAGGACGATGGAGCCCTTGGTTGTGTCAAGCAGAATGAAGACTGGACCAGTCGCAGCAGGAGCCTGAACCACGGGCGCTTCCGGGGCAGCAGTGGCCGGAGCAGCAGTGGCCGGGGCAGCAGTGGCCGGAGCAGCAGTGGCCGGGGCAGCAGTGGCCGGAGCAGCAGCTTCCGGAGCAGCAGTTGCCGGGGCAGCAGGAGTCGGAGCGGTCGGCTCTTGGCATCCGGCCGCTGACATGAAGGCGAGGGTGCAGGAAGCGGTAACGGTTCGGAGTAAACGAGTAGTGGTGTTCATGGTTAGTTCCTTGTTGGGGTGCGCATCATACGGAGCAATGGCTACACGATGCCGCCAGTTTCATGTGCATCTCCCCCGCCCAATGGACGTCCCACTGCATAGGATTGCGGCAACTGTTGCAGCCGACCACATTCCGTTACCGCTAAATCGCTATGCCCTCCCTGTTTCGCCCAATCCTCGACCTCTTCAGCAGCGTTCGCTTTGGCATTGTGCTGCTTGCGCTTCTCTTTGCATACATGTCGGTGGGGTCGGCGGGCATCCTGTACCCGATTCATCCAAACTTCTTCCACCCCGATGCGTGGGTGCACGCGCAGATGCGGCAGTGGCGCCCCTTTGAGATGACCGAATTCGAATGGTTCCACTGGTGGCCGTTTGATCTACTCATGGGACTCATTGCGCTCACGCTGGTCACTACCACCTTGCGCCGCATTCCTTTGCGGGTAGTGAACCTTGGTGTATGGATGATTCACTCCGGCATCATCATGCTGATCGTCGGTAGCGTGATCTACTTTGGAACGAAGATTGAAGGTGAGGCCCCCGTGGTCCGCCGCACCGTCACCATTGGTATCGCTGCGAAGGATGGTCCCGCGTCGGAACTCATTGCCACCGGAACGATCGTGGCGATGCCGGGCAGCAAACTGACCGTGGGGCAGGGCGCGGATCGTTACGACGTTGAAGTGCAGTCGATCGACCCAACTTGGGAACTACGCTCGGGTGCTGATATCGGTAAGCGCGCGTACAGCGTCAACCTGATGATCACTGCACCGGACCGCCGCTTCATGCGTCAGGTGATCGCGGGATATCCGGAATACACCGAAGACCTAATCTTCACGCAAGACAAAGCGCAGCCAGTGAAGCGCGCCGTGAAGGAAACCGGGAATCCGATCATTGATACCCGCCTCTTTGTGGCGCTTGATTACTGCCCACAAACGGATTTTTACCTGAAGAATGACCTTGCAAAGAGTTGGGCGCTCTATGTCCGCCGCCCCGGCGAGACGCGGTGGGTGGAGCGGCCAATCATCGGGCTGCCTCTTTATAACGATTACGTTCCGGATCTCAACGAGGTCTTCCTTGGTCCCGCTGAGAGCGCCGAGCCACGCTCACTCCGCGTCATGATTCCCGCTGCGGCGGCTGATGATCCCGCACCGGGAATCGTCTTTGAAGCAACCGGCTACCTGCGCTACGGGCAGATGCGCACGCGCTTGATACCGGGCGGAACCGACGCAGCTCCCAACGCGGTGGCAGCAGTTGATGTTTCCGATTCCGAGGGTCGAGCGGCGCAGTACCGCCTGATTGCCTCCGACCCAGAGAAGCGAAGTGCGGACGGTGGTGTTCTTGCGATTCGGCAGATATCCGATGAAGAGCAGCTTGCATCGCTGCTCGCACAACCGACACTGGTGTTCCGCGTTCCATCGCGGAACATCACGCTCACTGAGTCCGTGAAGGACGCCGCGCTGACCGACAAGGATGCGCAGTGGCGCCCGATCGGTCCGGTGGATTCCGGATACGCATACCGCGTGGTGGCGGTGCAGGATGACCTGCCCATCGGAGGTCGTGAACTCTCTGTAGCCATTCTTGAACTGCGAACGCTCGCCGGTGAATTCCGCCGCTGGACCTTCAGCGACCCAACTATGAGCCGCGACCTGGCGCCCGGCGAGGATCCCATGGCGGCCATGAAACGTGGCGGCGAGAGCTTCACTGACAAATCACTCGAAGTGGAATATCGCCCCGGAAACGGCCTCGCCCTTGCATTGCTGGTGGCTGGTCCAGAAATGGGTCGCCTGCGCTTAGTTGACTCGCTTGGTCGCCCCGAAGCCCGCGTTGTGGATGTCACGCCGCGCATTCCGGTTGAACTGGCTGCCGGCGTCAAGTTGACGGTGACTGACTGGATGCCAAACGCCATCCAAGAGTCCAAGCCGTTCGTCGTGCCGCAATCACAACGACAGCGCGACGCACGCGAATTGTTCTCCATGATGCGTTTGAATCAGGTGCTCCCGGCAAAGATCGCCGCGGAGGCAGCAGCTCCGATCGCTGCCCCCGCATCAACCGCTGAGTGGCTCACCTACCACCCCTATGTCTTCGATCGCCCACAAGATGTCTTGCGCCGCTATTGGCTCACGCCCAGCACGCTCACACTTGCTGATGGCACTGCGCTCGAAGTGCTCTTCTCGCGTCAGCGTGAGCCGCTTCCTGCTCCCGTTGCACTGGAGACATTTGAGTTGACCACCGAAGTGGGCGGCTTCTCCGGGCAGAGTTCCAGCATTCGTAACTACACCAGTGTGGTGCGCTTTCAAGAAACCGGCGGCACGTGGGGTGCGCCCGAACGCCTCAGTGTCAATGAACCCGTTGAGTATGACGGAATGTCATTCTTCCAGAGTCAATGGGACCCACCGGAGGAAGCGCGCCAGGGCGGGCTCGCCAGCGCTGGCCTCAACTACACGGTGCTTGGCGTCGGTAATCGCCACGGCGTGTGGGTGCAGCTGATTGGTTGCATCGTTGCTTGTCTTGGCATGATGTACGCGTTCTATGTGAAGCCGGTCATCAAGCGCCGCAACGAACGACTTGTTCTTGAAGAGATCGCGCGCGCCAAGGCTGAAGGCCGGCGCCCCTCGTTTGCAAAGCACCATACGGAGTCCGTCCATGCGTAATAGTTCACAACGCTCGCTATCCGCCTGCTGCTCCGTGTTGCTGGTTGCATTGGTAGCGCTGTTGACGTGCGCTCCGGTGCGTGCTGACGATCGCCCATTTGCGCAGCAAGTGGATCTCACGCCGCTCGACCGCGTTGCGGTGTTCTCTGACGGTCGCCTGAAGAGCTTCAGCAGCTTTGCAAATCAACAAATGCAGTTCGTCACTGGTCCGCGCAAGATTGGCGGTCAGGGATCAGACTTCACTTACTTTGACCTGCTCTTTCGCGGCAACGCCTACGACGACGCGGACGTGATCTACATCAAGAATCGCGAAGTGCGCGCGCGCATTTCCGAAGCGGCCCTGCGTGCGGACCCTGCGCTCACCGAACGCCTGCGAGCATTTGAAGCAAGCGGCCTCGTCTCTGAGAAGATCCTCAACCTTCCACCAGTGCGCACGGAATTGCAAGCGATGGAAGGCGATCTGATTCGCACCGCTAAGGAGATGGACTCCATCAAGGGCGCGTTGTCGGTGAAAGATCCATCGTTCCTGCTTGGATCGCTCCGCGTCATTCCGCCCGGTGACGGATCGCTTGATAAGCCATGGGTTTCGATTGGGGACATCATGTTGCTCGGCGCTGATCCTGCCACGCTGCCTGCCGCCGCACGCGAACGACCAATGAACGCGGTGCCCGGTATCGACGAAGCCAAGCAGCGGCAGCTTGCCGCCGATTGGCGCGGCTTTGTCATGGCGTGGCAGCAAGGTGATGCAACGGCAGTCAACACGCGCGTCAAGGCCATCGCCACGCTGTTGCCGACGCTCGTGCCGTCCATCTATCCGCCAGCGGAACGCCTTGAGTGGGAGGGTTGGTACTTCCGCAACGGCAATTTGAGCCGCTCGTGGCTGGTGTTCCTTGGAGCGATTGTGTTTCTGCTTCTTGGCCTTGTCTATCGATGGAAGCGTGCCACGCAGATTGGAATGGGCGTCTTTGCGTTGGCGTTCTTCTTGCAGACCTTTGCGGTCATGTTGCGCTGGTACATCTCGGGTCGCTGGCCTAACTCAAATATGTTTGAAGCGGTGACTACCGCGGCATGGATGGGTACAGCCGTGGCGTTCATCGCCGAGGTGACCTTCCTGCGCCGCACTGCCATGCACGGCGTCGTGGCGCTCGGCGCGTGCGTCACCAGCATGGTGGCGCTCATGGCAGCGCATTTCCTGCCAGTGCAGCTCAATTCAAACATTTCCAACATGATGCCGGTGCTGCATGACGTGTGGCTCTACATTCACACCAACGTGATCATCTTTAGTTACGCGCTGATCTTCATGTCATCCATTTCGGCGTTCTGCTACTTGGTGTGGCGGATGCGCGGCGGCGGCTTGGCATTCGCGCGCGTGGGCGGAGCGGGGCAAGCGATGGAAATGATTTCTGCGGGCGGTGGGGCGGCTGGCGCCGCGAGTGGCGGCGGTGCGGTCAGCAAGACTGCGAATCACCGTGCCACTGGCGTGGGCGAAGTGTTCGACGGCGTCACTATGTTGCTCACCGAGCTGAGCTTTGTGATGCTCTGGGCGGGCATCGTGATGGGCGCCATCTGGGCCGACCACAGTTGGGGTCGCCCGTGGGGTTGGGATCCCAAAGAGGTGTTCGCGCTCAACACGTTCATCATCTTTGCGCTCCTGATTCACGTGCGCTGGAAGGTGCGTGACAAGGGGCTGTGGACGGCCATCCTTGCAGTAGCGGGCGCGGCGGTGATGCTCTTCAATTGGATCGTCATCAACTTTGTGATTTCTGGGCTGCATTCGTACGCATAAAGTCGGTCTGGGATATCCCCACACATCCCTACTCCACGCCCCCAAGAGCTCACGCGACTGGGGGCGTTTGTGCGTGGGGATCTCGTAATGTTTCAAGGTCGCGAGTACACTTGGGAAGCAATGGATCAAAGGGAATCTTCAGACAGTCGCGAAGATGTAACCGCGTGGGTAATGCAGTGGAAAGCCCTATCGATGGCGTTGCAGCGTGAGAGTCCGCCAGACTGCGAAACTCGATTTCAGAGGTCGTTGAGTGCCCTCCTTGGTGATATCCCGTCATCGTGGCTCCGCGATCGAAATAGCCAAGAGTCGGGATTGATTTCGTTTCATGCAGCACTGGCGTTGCGGGGCGCGAAATGAGGCAGCTGTTTGTGGCTGCGGTGATGTCCGTGGGATCATTCGTCGGCAGGGTGCGGCCATCAATCGGAATACCGTGATTCAGCGCCTGACCCCCTTGGCAGAGTTTGCCGAACGCCCTGAAGCGCTCAGGGGGTTACAAGAAATATTCCGCGATTCGTCAGCTGAGTGACTGGCCTCAGCCGGCGTCCAAACTCCACGCCACCAATCGCTCACGCGTCTGGGGGCGTGTGGGCGTTGGGCTGCGCGCTCGTGGAGACACTTCGCTGCCAATTGGCAGCGATGCCGATGCCCTTGGATTATTGATGTATTATTAAATAGTACATGTCAAACCCAGACCTTTCTCCGCAGCAGATCAGGGCCGCACTTGCGCACCTCGGATCATTGCTGCCGCCCGCCCCCATGGCCGAAATGGTCATCATCGGCGGCGCAGCGGGTGTTCTGTCAGGTGCACTACCGGCATCGCGAACCACTGTCGACTGTGATGTGCTCCAAGTTTCTCCCCCTGAGATGTTTGACCTCTGCCGGTATCACGCCGAGGAAGTGGCGCAGCGCTTCCAGATTGCGCCGCAATGGTTGGACGCGAGCGCCCACACACTTGCGCACCTCATGCTGCCGGGCTGGCGAGATCGACTCGTCACCATTGGCACATTCGGACCGCTCAAGGTTCGCGCGGTCGGGCGAATTGACTTGATCGCCCTGAAGGTCATCGCTGGACGTGCCGAGGATCTCGAGGACCTCGATTCGCTGACCATCACACATGCGGAAGCAGAGCAATTGCTTGAACTTTTCCCGGCGATACAGGCGCGCGGTATATCGCCGCAAAAATACGCGGCGGCATTGGAAGTTCTTAGCATCATAAGACCAAAAAATGAATCGTGATGAGCTCAATCAAGTGGTCGAATCGTGGCGCGAACTGGGAATCGGATTCGTCGGCGCGCAACTCCCCAAGCGGTGCGCATCCATCGATCTGGAGCGCCTGATCATTCGCACGGCCGTGGGCGCATCCGACATGGCGCGGCTCTTTGGCATGGCAGCTGCGTGGTTTCACGTGTACGGGGATCTCGTGGCGAAGCATCGCCTGCGGAGGCTTGTTCGTGACGAGCTCGCGCCGGAGTTTCATCCGGTACTTGGGCTGCTTCTTGACACCGCGCAGCAAGGGCAGCACCCAAAGGAGTTCCGCACGGTGATCGCGGAATTGCCTCCGGCACAAGTCGCACGCCCCCTGTTTGCGGTGGAGCAGCGAAGCGCTGCATTGGTCGCTCGCGCGCAAGGTATGGCGAGTCCCATGTCTCGACGGTGGCGGCTCTGGCGCGTGGATGCTCCGCTTAAGTTCAAAGCATTGCATACGGCGCAGTGGATCACGGAACGCCATCCCGACTTCGTTGTTCGTGCGGATATGCGCGGCGATCTCCGCGTTTCCGTACTTGCGGCGCTGCGGTTCGATGAGGGGGCAGGCAATAGTGAATTGGCTCTTGCGCGCGCCGCGGGCGGAAGCCGCGCCCAGATCCGCAACGCGC